>JBIIWL010000108.1:0-6516 GCA_044338885.1 Fibrobacteria bacterium | reverse complement strand
CCGTATTTCGGTCGATGCACAAACAGGCTGGTTGTTTTGGGCCGAACCCGGGCCCAATGCCGCGTCAGACAACGCGAGCCAAGGCCCGCGCGGGTATGAGGTCGTGAGCATGGCGAAGGGCCCCGGCAACTACGGATGGCCGTATTGCCGTGCGAACCCCAACGTGATTCAAAAGCCGGGTTCGGTGACCTCGGCATTCTGCTATACCCAGTACAACTATTCGGGGAGTGGCACGGCTGGGGCGATGTACAACCCCACTGCGTTGCGCAATACGTCTAAGAACAATACGGGGATAGTGAATCTCCCGCCGATGAAACCCGCGCAAGTTTGGTACCCGTACGATGCGAGTGGAACCGCATTTCCCATTTTCGGAACATGCGGAAGTAATTGCAATACTGGCATGGTTGGCCCGGTTTACAACCATAATGCCGCTCAGGGTTCTGCTCGTTTGCCCTCCGTTTTTGATCGGCATGTCTTTATCATCGAGTGGGTGAGAGATCGGATTTTCGTCGCCCCGCTTGATAGCGCGGGCAACGTGGGGGCCCTCCGGCAATTCAAGAGTGGTCGAGACAGCGTGACCAACGGGCCAATGGAAATGAAAGTGGGCCCTGACGGCGCATTGTACTTCCTGAACTGGGCGAACAGTGGAACCTCTGGCTATAACTATCCAAACAACAACGGAACGGGCACATTAACGCGCCTTGCTTATACCGGCGCTCACGTCGGCTTGGGCGGTGTGGCCGCGCAGGCGCGTCATGGCGCGGGGCGGGCGGATCGCCTGTTTGCCGCCGTGCCGGGCGCGTCCTTTGTATGGCCGCACGGCGTGACACGTGCAGACTTTTATGCGCTCACTGGTCAAAAGCTGTGGACCGCCCAGCGCCTAGAATCCTCGGCGGCGACCGAGGTCGCTCTGCCCGCTCAGGTGCGCGGCGTGGTGCGTTTGCGGCTTCGCTGAGGCTTGGTTGATTCATCGGACCAAAACCCGTCAAAACCCGCCGCCACGGAAGGTCTGCGCACCCGGTCGCGGCGGAACGCCCTGAAGCCCGCAAACACCCCCCAAATTCCTGCCTTTCCTGTGGTTCCATCTTCGTGATTTTGGGATAATGCTGCTGTCAAAGAGCTATTTTGTCCCGTTCCATTCCGTTTATTTCTGTTTTCGAAGTTGCTCCCGGTGATTTTTGTCCCGGTGAGAAAAGAGGGGTTTCGTGCGTAGAGTGATTCTGGTTTTGACGGTTTCGATGGGTTTGATGGTTGGTGCTGCAACGGCTTCTTCTATGCATTCCTCGTCTGGTGCGGCCTCAAGCGATCGCGGGGCGTTCTTTCCCTCGCGTGAGCCCTCGTTCCAAATCGATGGTGCCCTTGCGGCCACGGCTCCGGCTGACCCTTCCGTAAACTTGGACGCCGTCGTGAATCCCATGTTCTACGATCGCCCGCTGATGCTGCGCCAGTATGGGTACGGTGTGCTCGCCACCTTTTTAGCCGGCTCGCTGGGATTTTATATCGGTAACGCTTTTGAGGGCGCCATCTTCGGCGGCAATTCTCAAAAGGGTTATTTGAGTTTTACCGGGATTCGGTATGACCATAAACGCGGCCCGTTTTGGGGCGGGGGCGCCGGGCTTTTCGTCGGCAGCTCGTTGGCCGTCTTTTTTGTGGGTGATATGGACGAAGAGCAAGGCAGTGTTTTGTGGACGATGGCCGGTGGCGCTTTAACCTCGGCCGCCGCATTGGCGCTGGCAGATGTTGCGGGCGTTCAGGAAAAACGCGGGATGCTGGCGTTTGTGCCCTTACTCGCACTCCCGCCCGTCGGCGCGGTCGGTGGCTACCACTTGTCTCGCTGGATGAACGACAAAAAACGGCATCGCATCACCGAAGGCGGCGCCTCAGCCGCACTGGTGCCAGGGCCGGTGTTGCATGCGCCTCGCTTCGGCTTTGCGCCCAGTGCCGAGGGTACCGTGATGCGCCTTGACGCCTTGAATCTGACTTTCTGAACGACTTGACCCTTTGACCCTCAGGGATACGCCCCTCATGCCCCGCCTGCGCCGACTTCCGGTCCACTTGGTTCTTCCCGTACTCCCGGTGATGCTTTTGATCATCTTCGCGGTAGTCACGTTGTCGGCAGCTCCGGCAGGCCCGGATCGTGAACGCACGGCCGCCCGGCTGCAAGCCCGAAGCTTGTTCGCGTGGCATTACGCGCCGCCCACGCTGGACGACGCGTTCTCGAATCGAGTCTTCGACTTATATCTGAAAAGACTCGACCCGCAAAAACGGTTTTTACTGCAATCCGATATCGATACTCTGGCCAAGTTCCGCAATCAACTGGACGAGCATGTGCGCACCGGGAGTATGGCCTTTGTAGAGGTTGCCAATGCGCGCCTCGATCGTCGCGTGAGTGAAACGCGCTTGGTCGCACGTGAATTGTTGCGTGGGGGAATCGATTTGGGGGCGCCTGATTCCATCGGCCCCGACTCGCGTAAGTTCGGCTACGCGGCGGACGCTCGCGAACGCAAGCGCCACTGGAGTCGGCTGCTCAAACTTCAGATTCTGGCGCGGCTTGAGGCCAAGGCCAGAGAAGCGAGCGGGCATACCGATGATGAAGACGGTGATGACACGCCGATCAAGCCGATGGTGCGGCCCGATAGCGCGGCCCTGCGCGATGCGCGGGCCTATGTCGAGCGCAGCTTGGAGCGCAACTTTGACCGCATGGGCCGCGAAGATGATTTTGAACGCGGGGCGGTGTTTTTAGGTGCGGTGGCCAGCGCGTTTGACCCGCACACCAGTTACCTCAAACCGGAAAACCGTGAAGAGTTCAACATGTCGATGAGCGGCACGCTCGAAGGCATTGGCGCGACGTTGCGTGAAGATGACGGATACATCCGCGTGGTGGCCATCATCCCGGGTAGCGCGTCGTGGCGCCAGCGGCAGCTTAAGGCCGAAGACAAAATCCTCAAGGTGGCGCAAGGGTCCGAAGAGCCGGTTGATTTGGCCGATGCCAGCGTGCAGGAAGCCGTGCGCTTGATCCGCGGGCCTAAGGGCACCGAAGTGCGCCTCACCGTGCTCAAACCCGACGGACAAACCAGGGTGATTCCCATCATCCGCGATGTGGTCGTGGTTGAAGAGAGCTACGCCAAGTCCGCTGTGATTGAAACCCCGGGCAAAGACCTGAAGGTGGGCTACATCACGCTTCCCTCGTTCTACCACGACTTCCAAAACCCCCGCGGGCGCAATAGCGCGGCGGATGTACGCCGCGAGTTGGAACGCCTGAAAGCGCAAGGCGCGCAGGCGGTTGTGCTCGATCTGCGCGGCAACGGGGGCGGTTCTCTCGATGATGCCGTGAAGATGGCCGGCTTGTTTCTCCCCTGGGGCCCCATGGTGCAAGTGCGCGACCGCCAGGGCGCGAGCAACGTGCTGGAAGATATGGACCCCGCCGTGGTGTTCGACGGCCCGCTGGTGGTGATGGTCAATACGTTTAGCGCTTCGGCCTCTGAGATTTTGGCCGCTGCGATGCAAGACTACGGCCGCGCCGTGATCCTGGGCCCCGATACGACTTTTGGCAAAGGCACGGTGCAGACCTTGCTCGACCTCGACAACATGGCCGCGGCGTCGGAGGGCTCACTGAAGCCCTTGGGTACGGTTAAACTGACGATTCAAAAATTCTACCGCGTCAACGGCGGCTCGACTCAGTTTAAAGGCGTTGTCCCCGATATCCTCATCCCGGATGCCTACACCAACCTTGATGTCGGCGAACAAAGCCTCGATCACCCGCTGCCGTGGGATGCCGCACGACCCCTGCGGATTCAACGCTGGTTCGCGCCCCCGCCGATCCCTTCGCTTCAGGCCAAAAGCCGTTTGCGCGTGGCCAAGAGTCCTTACTTCCGCCGCTTGAATACCACGCTCAAGGTGCGTGAGGCGCGCCGTGATGCGCCTGTCCCGCTGGCCCTCGACCGCTACCTCGCTGATCGCGAACGCAACCGCGTCGAAAATGATTCGTTGGACGTGCTTCAAAAGCAATCGGCAGGGCTCATGGTGACGCCTGTCGGGACGCTCAACGCCGCCGTGGCGGCGGATTCCGTGGAGCGTGAAAAAGCGCGCGAGTGGAAAGAGCTGATCGCCAAAGACTTCTACTTGCGCGAAGCTGTGGAAGTATTAGGCGACTGGGCGAACGCGGCGAAGAAGAAGTAGGGGCGTTGAGCCCCTACGCTTTGGGAGGTGTGGGTGCAAAGAAGCCCCACAGGCCATTCGAGAGTTCGCCTGCGATGAATTCAATCGTACGGTTATCGGCCTTCAAACTGTAGAAGTTGGCGCCGGTCACCAGACGCTCTCCGGGGACGTTCACGAAAACGTCTACTCCAGGTAACCAGGCGTGATCCCAAACGTTCACCCCGTCAATAATCAGAGTTTCTTGTTCGCGGACGATCCCCAGAAGATCTGAGGGAAGCGGTCTAATTTTCGGATAGGACCAGTTGTACTGTCGGCGCTCTTGTCCGAATGACTCGGACAGATTCATGCAAGCGAAGGCGGCCAATTTTAAGGATGCATTCGTCACCGGCACATATCGGAAACGGATCACGTTCGGACTTTCCCAGTGCACCGTTACGAAAAGTCGCTCGGGCTGGCGCTCTTCAATCCAGTTCAATAGTCGCGATGGATAGGGAGTTTGCAGCCCGCTTTGGCCCACAGGAATCCACGCTTCCGGTAAACCGGGAGCCTGATCGACCATCACGGCTAAGATTCCGCGATCACGCTCCCAGCGGCGGAGTGCGGTCATATCCCCCGGTCGTGCGACCAATTTGCCATCAACGGCTCGTCCCGTGTGCATGAAATCGGCCAATGCGGGTGCGAAGGCGCTGGCGGTCATCAAGACCTTGGTGCGTCCCGTGCACGCGGGATCGGCGTGGGGGATGCGGTGCAGTAATTCCACCGGGCCTTGGTGCCACCCGAGCAGAACCACAGGTTTTCCCGAACGCAGCGCGTCGTGATAGAGGTCTGCGTTTTCCACGATATGCCGGCAGCCATCCGTACGTCCGAGCAAATGACGCAGAGACAGCAGGACCAAGCGAACCCGCATGACGTAATAACGGGCTGGGAAAAGGAAGGCCTGTCCAAACGTCGGGGCGGCTTTCCAAAGGATCGCCCACATCCGCGGGCGCACCAGGAGATACCCCGGAATGAGTGGTCTGCAGAACGCGTGTACCAGTGGGATGGGGAGGCGCGCGATTCCTTTGAGAAGCGACACCGCCAACCAACCCGCCGTGCGCCGGATCATGCGGTCAACAAAGTCCGGGACTCGTCGGTGGTGAACGACGCGACCGTGAGCCCTTCGCCGGCGTACGAGGTCAGCGGGGAGATTTCGACCTCTAAGCCTGAGAGCGTTTCGGGTGAAACGCCGGCGGCTTCAGCCCAACGTTTGTGTAGGCTCATAATGAGGGTTCGCGCGGTCGCCGGGCTGTCAGCGCCATCACGATTTTTAACCGGAGCGAACTCCGCCGCGCGCTCCACATCGAGCACCGCCATATCGGGTGCCATAGGGAACAGGTCGAACATAAAGAGTTCGAACTTGCGCGCATTGGGGGATGTGGGGGTTAACAGGGTACCGGGGGGGTGGCCTTCGGGTGTCGTCGCAACCGTGGTGTAGGGGATTTTTTTGTGGGCCACATGCCAGGGCAGGGCCGCGGCGGCGTGAACTTCAAGAAAGTCGCGACGGAATAAGTGAACGGCGATATTCGCCGAGCCGTACAAAAGATCGCCGTCCCCATCGGGTCCGTGCGCGCGTGCGGCGCACAGTTCAGGGCTCATCTCGCTGTATTCAATGACGGATGGGCGTCCGAGGTCGCCGTGTCCGTCGCCTCCGCGACGGCAGAACACCCCGACGCGTTCGTCCGGCGAGACTTTAGCGACCGCCTTGCTGGCAGCGGGTAGGCCGCAGGCGCGGGCAAACCCCAAGAACTCGGGATCGCAGACGCGCACGAGCGCATTGTCGACGCTGTAAATGAAGAGCCACTCCACACCGCGCTGCCGCATGTCGGCGAGTGCGCCAGAGGCCTGTAACGCGGGGAAGCACCCGCCATTGCCATTGGGGCCTAGTGCGATGCGGCCTTTGGTGGCGAGGAGGATTTTTCCATCGTCATCCGTCAGCGGAAATTCCGCTTGCGGGAAGAACATGACATCGCGTTCGCTGAGACCAAAAAAATTGTGGTCGCGGAAGAACCCCGTGGTGGCCTCGTGATTGTCGCGGCTGGTCATGATATACCACGGTACGGCTCGGCCGCAAAGCGTCCCGAGTCGGCGCAGCCGCTCGGCTTGCAGTTGAAACAGCGATTTGCCCGAAGGGAGGCCGATGTCAAAGACGCCCTTGGGGCCGTCGTGGCCCAGGCGCGTGCCTTGACCGCCGGCCACTAAAAACGCGGCGCAGGTGCCGCGGGAGAGGGCCTCGAGGCCGTCGGCCCGATAGGTCGCGCGCGTCGCGGCATCGGGGTTCAGGCCGCGCAGGGGGCTGATGGTGTGTGACGCGGCTTCGGG
>JBIIWL010000005.1:0-20362 GCA_044338885.1 Fibrobacteria bacterium | reverse complement strand
CAGCCTCTCTTCGAACTCGGTGCCGACCCCACACCTTATCGCCTGCTGACGAAGGATTTCGTGCGCGAGGTGCACACTGATCAGGGGGTTATGCTCGCGGTGAGCCGCGAGGGGTTGGTGAGACTCACGCGTGAGGCCTTGGCGGACGTGAACTTTTACTTTCGCCCAGGGCATCTGGCCAAACTCGCGGCCATCTTGGAGGATCCCGAAGCGTCCGACAACGACCGCTTTGTGGCCATGACCGAACTGCGCAACGCCGTGGTGGCCGCGCAAGGCCAACTCCCCTCCTGCCAAGACACCGGCACCGCCACGGTGATTGCGAAGAAGGGCCAAGCGGTTTGGACCGGCTTTGATGACGAGGCCGCCATCGCCGAAGGCATCTCGGCCGCCTACACCGAGGAGAACCTCCGTTATTCGCAGATGGCGCCGCTGAGCATGTTCGAAGAAAAGAACACGGGCAACAACCTTCCCGCGCAAATCGACATCTACGCCGAGCCCGGCGAGGCCTACAAGTTTTTATTCCTCGCCAAAGGCGGCGGCTCGGCCAACAAGACCTTCCTATTTCAAGAAACCAAAGCCCGCCTCAACGAAAAGGCCCTCGCCGCCTTTTTGAACGAGAAGCTCTTTTCACTGGGTACCTCCGCGTGCCCGCCGTATCACCTCGCCATCGTCGTCGGCGGCACCTCCGCGGAGGCGAACCTCAAAACCGTAAAGCTCGCCTCCGCCGGGTACCTCGACGGCCTTCCCACCAGCGGTAACGCTGCGGGTCGCGCCTTCCGCGACCTCGAGTGGGAAGCGCGCGTACTGAAGATGGCGCAAGACAGCCGCATCGGCGCGCAGTTCGGCGGCAAGTACTTTGTGCACGATGTGCGCGTGGTGCGCTTGCCGCGTCACGCCGCCTCATGCCCGATCGGTATCGGCGTGAGCTGCAGCGCCGACCGCAACATCAAGGCCAAGATCACGCGCGAAGGCATTTACCTCGAGCAACTGGAGACGCGGCCCGATCGTTTCGTGCCGGCCGTCGACACGAACGCAATAGCGCCGGCCATCGCGATCGACCTCAATCAACCGATGGCGGATATTCTCAAAGAACTCTCGCGTCACCCCGTAAAAACGCGCCTCGCGCTCAGCGGTTCGCTCATTGTGGCACGCGACGTCGCGCACGCGCGCATCCGCGCCCTACTCGACGCGGGCGAACCCATGCCCGAGTGGCTCAAAAAACACCCGGTTTACTACGCAGGCCCCGCCAAAACTCCCGAAGGCATGCCCTCGGGCAGTTTTGGCCCCACCACCGCAGGCCGTATGGACGGCTACGTCGACGGCTTTATGGCGCAGGGTGGTTCAATGGTGATGCTCGCTAAAGGCAATCGCTCCAAAGCCGTGCGCGACGCCTGCCAAAAGCACGGCGGGTTCTACCTCGGCTCAGTCGGCGGCCCCGCGGCGGTGCTCGCCAAAGAGAACATCTTGAAAGTGGAAACGGTCGCGTTCGAAGAACTCGGCATGGAAGCCGTGCGCCGCATTGAGGTCAAAGACTTCCCGGCCTTCATCGTCACCGACGACAAAGGCAACGACTTTTATGGGAACATCACGGGGAACGAGTAAAAAGAAATATGAAACATGAAATCAGAAATATGAAAGGTTCTTGATCAGCCTCTATTCTAGGCGATCAATGGCATCTCACTCAGACACCTGATATGAGCGTGCCTTAGTTTCTGATTTCACATTTCCTGTTTCACATTTTCCACGCGCCTTACTGCCGCGCCGCTGCCATCAACTTCATCTTATGCATGCGCATGAAGTTGGAACGGCGGAAGTCGTTGCGGTGTTCCATGCAGTAGCGCGGGTAGACGAACTGCTTGGGGAACACTTTCACGATATAGCGCTGGTCGCAGCCATTGAGGCAGCACAAGAATTCGAGGTCGAGCACCTCGGTATAGTTGTGCTTGAACACCATGTTTTTGACTTCGACGCTCTCGAATTCTTTTTTGTGTTTGGCGCGTTGTTTGATATCGCGATGCAAATCACAATACTTCGCGATCGGGTGACCCCAAAACTCACGGCCACAACCCGGTTCCTGACACACCTTAAGCTTGATGCGTTTTTTCTTTTTGTATTTGGGCAGCTGCATGGCGTCGGTTCCCGGGGTCAGAAAAGCAAATGGGGCAAATCCGTTGCAAAAAACAACGGAATGGGCCCTTAGAAGCGGTAAAAATAGCAAGGCTGTCCACCCCACCCCTCCCAGTGTATCATTTAGGCATGGAATCCCGCAAATTCACCGTTTTTGGCCTTATTGGTGTCGCCGGCGTGCTCTCGGCCTGCATTTTCGATTCAGCCACAACCAAACGCATCGCGCCGCCGCCCGGGCCCCTCGATTCGATCATCGACGTGTCGGTCAACACTCCCTACGATTCAGTCACAACCGCCGCGCCGACGCTCTCAATCGCTTTGTTCGCACCGGTACACGACAAAACCCTCGCACCGGGATCTCAATCAGCTCTGACCATCGCCCTGCCCGTGCGCGTGCGGCAAAAAGAAACCGGACGCGTGGTCGAGTATCGTTATGGCGAACGCAGTTTCGGAACCTGGACTGCTGAGCGCGAACGTGAATTACATCTCTTTTTCTTACGCACGTTCTTTTTCCACCCCGGCGTTTACGACGATACAACTGCCGAGACGCTCTCTTTGGATTCTCTCTACGCACGCGCAGCGCTATTTGACCACTATACGCGCCGCATCGATTCAGCGGAGGCCGAAGAGTACCGCCGCCAAAGCCGCACTACTGTGCGACCAAAAGTGCTCGGGATTCAAGTACGCGTCAGCGATACGGAGGATACGGTTTATTTGGATGTAGTAGCCCCCGGTTCACCGGCGCATACAGCGGGATTGCGGCGCGGCATGTCGGTACTGGCGGTGAATGACAGTAACGTAGTCGGCGATTCAGCCCTGACGCGCTTTGTGCGCTTTATGGCGCTTGACACCACATCCACAAAGCTCACGGTCGGTTCGCCTTCGGGGTCGTTGACTCAAACCATCACGCGCGATACGGCGAACTTTCCCACAGTGCAGGTCGATAGCATCGGGGGTGCGGGCTACATCTCGATCTACTCCTTTACCTCCACCACCATCGAAGGCGGATCGACCGCGTCGGAGTTTCGCAAGGCCTTGGCCGCTACGGCGCATTTCCCCTCCACCATTCTCGACCTGCGCGACAACGGTGGCGGGAGCTTGGGCGTGGTGCTGCAAATGTGCGACGACCTGATCAGCGGTGGGGTGATGATCAGGTTGGTGGAGAGAAATTTTCATAATGGGGCGTCGCGCCGCACAGAAACGGCGTATGCCGCACGACCCGGCGGCGCGGGTGAGGGGCGGTCTTTCGTGATCTTGGCCAACGAGTGGTCTGCCAGCGCGTCTGAAATCTTTATCGCCGCGCTGCGCTCGAACCGGAACACCCCCTTTGTGGGTGAACACACATACGGCAAGGGCGTGGGCCAAGCCTCGTTCGACACACCCGGTGGCGGTGTCGCGATTGTGACCTACGGTACCGCGCGCACCGCAGAAGGCACCGACTACAACGGGGTAGGCATCACGCCCACACACCCGTCCACCGCGAAGCCCGATGCGATGTTGCGCGAAGCCGCCGCGGTGGCCGTGCCTGGTGCCCTCGCGCGCCGGGCGAGCAGCGGCCTAGACCGCAGCGATCGCAATCGCGCAAGCCTGATGGAATGGAACCGGCGTCAGGCCCTAAGGCCCGATGTGGTGGAATGGGGTAAGCCTGTTTTGGACGTTAAACGATAGCGGTCAGCGGTCAGCCGTCAGCCGTCAGCCGTCAGCTGTCAGCGGTCAGCGAACACAAGAACACAAAAACAAGGCAACCCATTGCCACTGTGTTAACCTGACCGCTGATACCTGATCGCTGTCAGCTTTGTCTATAAAACCGTTCAACGATGCCCGCGAATGCGGCGATGCCGGTGGCGATGGCTTCATCGTTAAAATCAAAACGCGGGTTATGGAGGCCGCCGCGCTCCATGCCGAGGCCGAGCCAAAAGTAGGCGCCAGGGCGCTGTTGCAAGAAGTAGGCAAAGTCTTCGCCGCCCATGCTCGGCGGCACATCGCGGAGGCACTCCGCGCCGAGCGCGGCGGTGACACCTTCGCGGGCCAGCGCGGCTTGGCCTGGGTCGTTGATGGTGGCCGGGCATGCTTCCACCCAATCGATGGTGGAGGTGATGCCGTGACCCGCCGCGGTGCTCGCGAGCAGGGTTTCAAAGTCGGCACGCAACGTATCGCGCACTGCCGGGTTGAGCGTGCGCAATGTGCCGCGCAACAAAACTTTTTCAGGAATCACGTTATAGGTTTTGCCGGCCGCGACATGACCGAAGGTGAGTACCGAGGCATCCAGGGGTGAGGTACGGCGGCTGACCAAGGTTTGTGCGGCCGTAATGAGCGCGGCAGCGGCCACGACGGGGTCGCGGGCGAGGTGAGGCATGGCGCCGTGTCCGCCCACTCCCGTGAGGGTGATATCGAAGTTATCCACGGCGGCCATAATGGCCCGATCCGGGATCGCGAGCGCGCCCAAGGGTAGTTCGGGCCAACCATGAAGCGCGAACACCGCGTCCACTTCCGGGCGACTGAGCGCCCCGTCACGGATCATCGCCGGGGCTCCCAAACCCGATTCCTCGGCCGGTTGAAAAATCAATTTGACGGGGCCGGGGAATCGCTTCCCCCCCTCCACTAACCATCGGGCCACACCGAGTAAAACGGCCATGTGTCCATCGTGACCACACGCGTGCATGATCCCTTCGTGTTGCGAGGCCCAGGCGACACCAGACTCCTCGCGCAACGGGAGCGCGTCCATATCGGCGCGCAAGGCAATACAGGGTCCATCCTGTTCACCGGGCCACACCACCACGATACCGGCATGGTCTTCGGAGGTTTGCGGGTCGAAACCGAGGGCGATCAATTCACGCTCCACAAATTCGCGCGTGGTAAACTCGACGCCACTGAGCTCGGGGTGACGGTGAAGGTCGTGGCGGAGCGCGGAGCAGGCGGCGGCGATAGAGGCGAAGGCGGATGTCATGGCTGAACTCGTTTCTAGTGTTGGCCTGTGATCACAAATCACGAACAGAGGTGATCAAAAATGGGAGCGGGTCGACACGTTCGCCGCGTACTCTCATTTCGAAGTGAAGGTGAGGGCCGGTGGTCGCGCCGCTTTGCCCCAGCCACCCGATGATTTCGCCCCGCGCCACGGTGCGGCCAGAGGCCACGCCGCTACCCTGAAGGTGCGAGTAAAACGTTTCGACGCGGTCGGTGTGGCGGATGCGCACGTAGTATCCCCACAAGGGGTCGTTACCGACTTCGGTCACCGTGCCGCCCCCCGCAGCACGCACGGGTGAGCCGGGCGGGAGGCTGTAATCCGCGCCGGCATGCAACGCCTTGCGACCCGTAAACGGATCGCGTGCCGGGCCGTAGCCGCGCGTCATGATGGCCGAGGCGGCCACAGGCTGAAGGGTTGGAAGGCGCGCGGCCAGGTCGGCTTCACGCGTCAACACGATCAAAGTTGAATCCAAAAAGCGCGACATGCCGCGGACGTGATTGAGAGGCGCCGCAAAGTCACCAGCGCGCGGAGTACCGGCGACCAATCCTGAAAACCGAGCCGCGCGCGAGAGCGTGCCCCGGTCGGCGTCTCGCGCCGCCTCTTCATCTTCGCGTTGGGTCTCAAGGCCCGACGATAAGGTCACGCTGATGCGAATCGATTCGAGGCTGTCGAGGTTGCGACGCAACACTTCGATTTCTTTTTGAAGCAACCCGGTTTTTTCATTGAGGGCCGACGCTTCACGCTCCAATTTGGTGCGCTCTAAGCGACGCGTGTCGTCCTCGCGCAAATGGCCCGAAACCACAAGCCACACACCGAGGAGACAGAGCGGGAGCGAAGCGAACAGTGCGAACAGACCCATGCGTCGGGAGAACACAATCGCCCGGACGCGCGACGCATCGCGAGGAAAGAAGTAAATGCGGATTTTGCGATCCATGGGCTCAGCCGCCCCTGTGCTTAGGAGGCGTGTTTTTTGTGCTCTTTGGCGGCTTTGGCTTCGGCGATGCGAATTTCGAGTGCGGCGATTTCGCGCTTATGCGACGAAATTTCGATTTGCAGCTCGGTCACACCGGGGCGATTGGCAAACGAATCGATGGTGTTTTCACCCAGAGCGCGGTGTGCTTCTTTGCCGAGGGCGGTATAAGCCCGCTCCAATTTGCGGCGGGCCGCCATAAGGTCAAGGTGAAGTTTGCCCGAGCGCGCGGCGTCCTCGATGCGGGCCGCCGAGGTTTGAGCCCCTGCGATAACCTTGGTTTTTAAACGTTCGAGAAAGGTGTAGTCCATGGAATCTCCCCTGCGGCGCAAACCGACATCTGGCAATCTAACAAGTTCCGGGGAATTGGTATCTTCCCGACCTCGTAACCAGCAAAAACGGTGTTTGCCGCGGGTGCTGACTTGAAAGGTGCGCATGGTCGACAAACCCAATGTCCCCGATTCCGCCACGAACCCTGCGCCGGGTCGCACGCACCGAGCCGGTCGCGCTTTCGTCCGTGAACTTTTGATTCCGATCGTACTGGCCCTGTTCTTCATCCAGTTCGTGGTTCAGGCTTTTAAAATCCCCTCCGCGTCCATGGAACGCTCCCTGCTGATCGGGGATTTCCTCCTGGGCCTCAAGTTCATCTACGGCGCGCCCGTGCCCTTCACCCATGCGCGCCTCCCTGCGGTTGCAGATCCCAAACAGGGCGATGTGCTCATCTTCCGCTACCCCGGCGACCCCACATACCCCGAGGGCAATTCCGAGCGTTACGCCTTTGTGGCCAACTTGTTTCTGTTCGGCAATCTGTACTGGGACCGCACACCCGCGACCGGCGAAAACAAATTGGTGTGGTATGCCCCCAAAGATTTCATCAAGCGTGCCGTGGCCGTGAGCGGGCAAACACTTGAGGTCGAAGGCACCACCCTGCGGATCAATGGTAAAGCCGCGGCTTTGCCACGCGAAGGCCTGTTCACAGCCGGCACAGGCGATCGCCGCGCCGATGATGCCGTGCGCGATCACTTGCGCGTTCGTCTGCCCGCGCCCGGTGAAACCATCAACCTCGACACCCTCTCGCTGACGCACGCCACGTGGGTCCGCTCGCTCGCCGTGCAGGAAAACCCGGGCAGCCGCGTTGAGCTCAGACTCGACCTGTACCGGAATGGCGTACTCGCCAACGACTACGTCTTGCCCGTGGTGACCGGCGATGCGTTTAACCCGACTCACCACGCCGCGCTGTTTTACCTCGGCCTGCCGCGCGAAGAAGCTGCCACGCCGGGCGTGGGCAGCGGCGGTGCGGTACGTGCCTACAACGTGCCCTTTACGCTGGTCCGCGACGCGGCGCGCACGGGGTTCATCCGCGGCTCTACCCTCATGCCCCCGCACTTGCGGCCAAGCGGGGGCCGCCGCAATGAGTTCAACGAGTACTACATGGGGGCGTACCTCGAATTGTTCGCCGCCAATTTGCGTGCCGCCGATGCTGGGTTTGAGATTCGCCGCACGCTGGTCATCGACGGTGTGGCCTCAAACCGCTACACGGTTAAACAACCCGTCTACTTCATGATGGGCGACAACCGTGATAATTCTTCAGACAGCCGCTACTGGGGTTTTCTGTCGCGCAACAACGTGAAGGCCAAAGCGCTCATCGTCTACTACTCGTTCGACGATGAGGCCAACACATTCGCCTTCACCAACCCACTGAGCTGGTTCAGTATCCCATTTAAAATCAGGTGGACACGCCTGGGCTTGATCATCGACTAACAGCGTGAACCAAACACTTCAGCATGTCGGCCGCGTGTGCGGCGCCTTGTGCATCCTGCTGGCAGGTGTGCGGTGCGCCCATGTGGAAGCCCCCTCCGGTGGGCCGGTGGATACGGTGCGGCCGGTCGTCGCCGCGGTGTACCCTGCCCCCGAGGCCACCAACGTGCCAGCAGAGGCCCGCACGATCTTTCAGTTCTCCGAATGGATCGATCGCAATGCCGAGCGCGGCACCGTGATGATTTCGCCGCCCTACGCCGGGCGCGTTCAGGTTGATGTCGAGGGCGATCGATTGATCGTTCAACCCCCTGCTGGTCAAACCCTTCGGCCGCGCACCACCCATGTGGTCACCGTGCTGGGCACGCTCAAAGACCTGCGCGGCAACCCTCTGGGCGAGGGCTTCAACCTCCGCTTCTCCACCGGCCCGACCTTAGACTCCGCAGGCCTGACGGGCACACTGCGCCGCGAAGACCGTCGCGGCCCTTTAATCGCCGCACTGTATCCTCTCGACAACCGCTCCCGTGTCGTGCAGGCGCTCTCACTCCGCGATACGGGCTTTGCCGTCTCCGAAACTCCCGAACCGTGGCGCGAGTTGCCTCGCGCGATTGCCAGTGCCGATTCCACCGGGGCGTTCTCTCTGCGGAACGCGCCTGTGGGGGCCTACGCCGTATTTGCCTTTGAAGATCTGAATGGGAATTTCACGTTCGATCTGGGTTTGGAACCCGCCGCCGTCGGCGAGCCGAACGTTGCGCTCAAGCCCCTCGGCGCCCGGCAAGCGCTGCGCCTGGCCCCGCTCGACACACTGCCGCTCCGACTCGCCGAAGTGGCCTTTGCGGCGGACTCCACATTAGATTCCGCGCGCGCCGATAGCTTGGCGACGCTTGGTTTGGCCCAGGGAACACTCCTCGTCAAGTTTTCTCGTCCGCCGCACCCCGTGCGTGCCGGCGAGGCCAGCCGGTATGTGCTCCTGCCCGATTCGGGTGCCCCGCTGCCGGTCCGCAGCGCCTCGTGGAACATTGCGCGTGACCAATGGGTCTTTGAGGTTCCGGCCTTACGTGTCGGACTGCGTCACCGCCTTGTCATGCAGAGCCGCCCCGATTTTCCGGGCCGGTTCGGCGCAAATCGTTCTGACACCTCGGCGTTCTTTGATGTTTTGGCCGCCCCCCTTGGGGCCCCGCTCGTAGACCCATTGAGCCTCAACCTCACACCGCTCCTGAGCCAAGACCTCACGCGTACACTCGCGGTGGACCCTTCGGGCGTTCCGCAAACCGCACCCTCACCGGCCCCCGGCCAACGACCTGTGTTCGCCACCTCACGCGTGCTGAACCCCGCGTTGTGGTCCGTTCTTGAAAATCGACTCGAGGTGCTCACCCCACGCGGGCCTACCGATTCGATGCAGGTCGTGCCCCATCGCTTGGAACGGCTCACCTCGTCGACCTTTGCCGTCCAGCTGAAAACCGCGCTACGCTCTGGTCAAACCCTCGAATTGAAAATCAAACCGGGGGCGGGCGATTCGTCGCGGTCGCTCGTCGTCTACACCGGCAAGGCCGCAGACTCTGCCCAAAATTTCCCGCTCTCCTACCGCCCGCCCGAAGGTCAACGGGATTGGCTCTTTTGGGCGAAGGCCGCCACACCCTCAGCCACGGGTCGGGCGACGGCATTCCCCTTGCGCCGCGCCGGCGGTGATTCACTCGTTTCAGCACCGCTGCCACCGGGCCGCTACCTCATTCACGGGTTTGCGGATCGCGATCGCGATGGCGTGTGGAACTCCGGTTCGCTCCGCCCGTGGATTGCCCAAGAGCCCTACGAGGTAATGGCCGATACGGTGTCGATTGGGACTAAGACAGAAGAATTCTGAATGCGACTTGATGAAACTTGTCCCCAAAAAATTTTCGTTGTGCGCGGATCGCGAATTGCTGATCGCCGATCGCTCTTTCTAATTTCCCCCTTATGAATGGCGGATTCATTGTATTGGCCTCAAGCCTCGAGCGCGAAACGCTAGAGCGCCTTGAGAAATACCTCGCGGGCCGGGGCACACCCTGTTGGGTCGCACCCACCGGGGAAGATTCAGATCGTTTTGCACTCTTCGTCCACGAAGTGGATGGCGGAGCTGCCCGCCGCGTCTTGCAGGATATCGTGCTCCCCGAACAAGACGAACTCCCCGCCGACGAGGTGGTTGAGATTCGCTGCGACGCCGGCGAGCGCGATGAGATCGCCGCCTGGTTGCAATCTTTGCTCGACGAACAAGATGAAGAAGGCTCGCACGTCTACTTCTACAAGTCTCACTACGAGACCGTACTCGACGAGTTACTCAAATCCTCTCGCGCCGAAATTCCCGTTTTCCTCTTGCGCGGCTTACAGCCCTTTCTTCCCGAGCTGCCCCGCCGCATCATGATGAGCCCTGCGCTTCGCGAATTTTTCCAGCTCATCGACGCGGTGTGTGAAGACAGCGAAGAAAATTGAAATCAGAAATATGAAAGTTTTCGGTCCGTTCAATCAAATTGCATCAAGACACGCATGCAAGAAGTCAACGTAATACACGACCGATAATTTCGTTATTCTGACTTCAGCGTCCCGACTTCCCTTTCATATTTCTGATTTCATATTTCTGATTTTCCCTAGGGTCCTATGCTCGCCTCTTTTATCGCCGTCGATACCGAAACCACCGGCCTCGATTTCGAACATGACCGCATCATCGAACTCGCCGCTGTGCGTTTCGAAAACGGCCTGCCGACAGAAACCTTCTCGGCGCTGATCTCTCCCGGTGACCGCGTGCCCTCGGCGGTCTCACGCCTGATCACGGGCATTACCGACGACGAGCTCAAGAGCGCTCCACCCACTGCCGACACCTTACGCGCCTTCCTCGCGTTCGCAGGCGACACCCCGCTCGTCGCGCACAACGCCGAGTTCGATGCCCACTTCGTACGACGAGCCCTAGAGGCCGAATCACTCCCCCCACTCCCTGGCGTGTGGCTTGATTCACTGTTGCTCTCGCGGATCGCATGGCCAACGTGGGAAGCCCACCGCCTCGACTATCTCGCCGAACGCCTCGCCGTCCCCCGCGACGACGAGCACCGCGCCTTGCCCGATGCACGCCGCGCCGGATACGTCTTCCTCGCTGCGCTCCAACACCTTCAAACCACGCTCTCGCCCGCAGGCTGGAAGGCCGTGGCGAGCCTGTCGTCATCACTCCCGGATTGGTCCCTCGTGTTTACACCGGACGGTTTTTTGGGGGTGAACGCACACGATGCTCTGTCAACCGCTGCGCCCGGTGAAGCGGAACAGACCTCCGGGATGCAGGCCGGGGCCCGTGATGCGCTCGACGCCCTCCCGGCCCACGCGGCGTTTGAAGAGGCCGTCCGCGCCCTCGCCGAAGACTTGACGGCCCTCGTAGGTGACGAAGGGTGGCTGGCGCTTGAAACCCCCGTGAGCTTAGACGAGAACCGTGCCGGCCTCAACGCCGCGCTCGCACACCTCGCAGGCCGTGGCGCCGGCGGGCGCGTTCTGCTCGCGCTCCCCGACAACTTTGCCTGGAATACGTTACGGAAAAATTTACCCGAAACGTCATTCCGGATGATCGCGCTCGCCGAACCATCGGGCTACCTCTGCCGCACACGCCTGGCAGCACTCGCGGCACACCCTGAGAGCGTCACCAATGTGGAGCGCACGGCACTTTTGCCTTTGGTGGCCTGGGCCGATCGCGCCTCATCTTTGGGGTTGGGCCCGGTCGCCGACGGGCGCGGGTTCTCTCCTGATCGCACGCGGCTCACGTGGTCGCGCGTCGCCTGCGACACGTGGAACGACGACGAAGCGGCCCGCACCGCGCGCGCCGCCGCCGCCACGGCCGACATCATCCTCGTCACCCATGCCACGCTGTGTGCCCACGTCGCGAGCGGCGGCGCGCTCCTGCCCGCGTGCGACGCGGTCATTGTCACCGGGGCCCATCGATACCCTGATGTCGCGCATTCCCCGGTGGGTGCGGGCCGCGCCATCGCACTGTTCCGCTTACGCGAAATCCTCCAGCTGTGGCCCACCTCAACACAGGCTGGCGAAGACGATCCGTGGTTCGCCCCCGATCGCGAGTTGCAAAAGTTTTTGCAAAAAGCCGGTAAGGCCGCCAGCAAGCTCGCGACCGGCGGCGACTTCCGCGTACGGTATAGCGAACCCGTCGCCGTGATTTTTGGGGCCGATGCCGAGCCCGTGCTCGCCGCCTTACGTGTGAATGAGGACGTTCTCACCGCGCGTGAAACACAAGTGGCGCCCGACTCTCTGGAGGCAACCGCCTTGCGTCGCATCGCGGCCCGCCTGCGCGCCTACCGCGCCGACTTTGAACTTTTAACCGAAGCCTCCAATCCCGACCTTGTGTATTGGATCGAAGATGGTGCGAACCCGCATAAAGCGACGTTGCGCGCCGCGCCACGCGCGATGGAGGGGTTTGGGGATACGCTGCGCGACTTGTTTGGCGCGGGACTCTTCCTCTCCCCGGCGCTCACATCCGGTGGTGAAGCGCAACGTGAAGGACGCTGGTTTTTACGGGCCGCCGGTTTACTCGAATCGGACACGCACCAAGCGGCCCAGGTCAAGCGCCTCAGCGCTTCTACGCTCGCGCCCACCTATCTGATGGCCCCGTTTGCGCCCGCGCCGCAATCCTCACCGACCTCCGCAGATCAGATGGAAGCCTATGCGCGCTTTCTGTTAGACGCGACGGCTCCCTTTACGGAGCGCGGTGTCTTGGTGTTTTGCCCCTCGCAAACCGCGGTGCGCGCACTGTGCGTGGCCCTCAAGAGTGTGCTGCGTGCCGCCGCCCCGAAGGATGTGGAAGACCCCGACGCAACCCCCGAGGTGTCGAAATCCCCTGCTGGTGCGCCACGTGTATTGGCCCAATGGATCGACGGGAATCGCGATGCGATCGTGCGCCTGTATGCCGCGGGGCGCGGCGGCCTCGTGATCGCCTCGGAGGGTTTACCGGGCTTACGCGATGCCGACGATCAAGCGCCCACAGTCTGGTTGCTCACGCGCATGCCGCTGCCGCCCCCGCGCGACCCCCTCCTTGAAGCGCGTGGCGAACCGCTGCGCGAAGAAGGACACAACACGCGTCTTGAACTGTGGCAGCCCGCCGGGGTGCTCCGCGTCAAACGTGAATGGGCCATGCTCCACCGCGAAGGTCACACGGCGCCACGGGCCTTGTGGCTCTTCGATGCCCGCGCCGCCACCGAAGGCCTCGGCGCACGCTTGGGCGAATCGCTCGGCGCGAACGTGGAAACCGCACGAAATGCCGATGAGTTGAAGGGGAAGACAGAAGAACGATTGAGAGGACTGGGTAAGGGGTAGGAGGTAGGGGGTAAAGGTCGAGATGTTTTGGGATTGAGCAGCGTGTATACAGCAGTGCGACTGTATTGTTCTCCCCCTACCCATTACCCATTACCCCTCCCCACACTTTCCTATCCTTCCTCCATGCTCCGCCGCCTGACTTTACTGCTTTCTGCCCTCGCGGTGTTCACCGGCTGCTACAGCTTTTCGGGGAGCACGTTGCCGCCGCATTTGCGCACGCTGCGTATTTACCCCATCGAAAATCGGACGCTTGAGGCGGCGCTCCCTGACCGCATCTATCTCGGCTTACAAGACGGCTTTCGCAGCCGTAGCAGCCTGCGGCCCGTCAACACAAACGCGGATGCCGAACTCTACGGCACCCTGGTTCAATATTCGCACGTCCCGCTGACCACATCGGGCAGCAACGTCACGCAGTGGCGCGTCGATATCCTCGTGAAGGCGGTATTCATCGACCGCGTAAAGGGCGACACGCTGTACGCGGACGACCGCATTCCAGGTTACGCGTCCTACACGCCTGACAATGGCGAGACCGAAGAAACAGGCCGCGCCCGCGCCATCGAAAGCGTGGTCAAGGTCGTGTTGGATAATACGGTTTTGGCGTGGTAATGGGCTAAGAGGTAGGAGCTAATGGGTATTAGGTAATGGGAATTACCCTTGATTCATACCGTTTGAGGTCCACTCGCAGGGATAGCAATTGAGTATCGGACCCCAAAAGCGAGGAATGCATTGGGGGAGTGCTCGTATTACCCCCTACCCAATACCCCCTACCTTAGTTCTTTAGCTTCCCTAAAATCGCGTCGACGCTTTTCTTAAAGCTGTCGTCTTTATCCATCGCCTTTTCAATCGTCTTGATCGCGTGCACCACGGTGCTGTGGTCACGGCCGCCGAAGCGTTGGCCGATGGATTTCAGCGAGGCGGAGGTTAGCTCTTTCACGAGGAACATCGCCACCTGCCTGGCCTGCGCGACTTCTTTCGTGCCGCGGCCCTGTTCTAAAATCTTGTCGATCTCCACGGCGAAATAGTCCGCCACCATGGTGGTCACGTCTTCCGCCGTGACCCGCTTACCCGGGCGCTGCGCGCCCGTACGCCGCACAATTTCTTCCGCCAATTCAATGGTGATGTCGGCATGCTGGATCGACGCCTGCAACAACAATTGGCGGATGGCCCCTTCGAGAATCCGAATGTTCGAATCGATCGCCTCGGCGAGGTAGGAAATCACTTCTTCAGAAATGTCGAGATTCAGCGCCTGGGCTTTGCGGCGTAAAATGGCCTCGCGCGTTTCGCGATCGGGCAATTGAATGTCGACGAACAAACCCCATTGAAAGCGGCTGACGAGGCGATCTTGTAAGCCTTTCAACTCGCCCGGCGGGGCGTCGCTCGTGAGCACGATTTGCTTTTGACTTTGATGCAAGAAGTTGAACACGTGGAAGAACTCTTCTTGCGTGCGGTCTTTACCACTGAGGAATTGCACGTCGTCCATCAGCAATACGTCGACCTCATGACGGTAAAACGCCGACATCTCGTTGATCCGGTTGTGCTGAATCGATTCCACAAACTCGCGGTAGAATGCTTCGGACGTGACGTAGCGGATTTTTTTACCAGGCAACTCGCGGCGCACGTGGTTACCGATGGCCTGCAGCAAATGAGTTTTACCCAGACCCACACCGCCGTAAATGAGCAGGGGGTTGAAGCGCGTGCCTCCGGGTTCTTTGGCCACGGCCAAAGCGGCCGAGTAGGCGAACTGGGAGTTACTGCCCACCACGAACTCTTCAAAGGTGTAATTGGGGTTCAGGTCGATGGCCGGCATGCTGCTAAACGGCACCGCCGGGGCATGGTTCACGGGTTCTTGCAACACGTTTTGGCGGCGGAAGCGGGCTTTAAGCCGACGACCGGTGGCCTCATAAAAACAGTGTTCGATCAACCCCGAGTAAGCCAAGGTGAGATGATCGATATCCAAAGGTTCGGGAACGGCAAGCACCAAGGTGGAATCGCCGACTTCCTGAACCTTCAGGGGTGCGATCCACTGGGTGTACATGTCGTCGGAGAGTTTTTCGCGTAAGCCGGCCGCGCTGGCCTTCCACAAACCCGACCAGCTGCCCGAGCCGGGGCCGCCTTCGTTTTGGGTGCGCGATGAGGTGGGAACTTCGGCGTTGGGGATGTCGGTCTCGTAGGAGCTCACAAATGCCTCGGGGGAACCGTGAAATGACCAATAATTTGGCCTGAAGGACGAGCGGAACGTTCGGCTGAGGGCCGGGGTGGAATGATACAAATCATGTGTTGATAATGGGTTGATAGGGGCCGAAGGATGGGTCAAAGGGACGGTGGTCGGTAGACGGTGGTCGGTGGAACGCGAGTCCAGAACGTAAAACCAATCCCGTGCCCCCCTGTTGAAGGGCCTCGTAGCAACGGAAAACATCCTGACCCCGTCTTCCTTTGGCTTTTCCACCGTCTACCGTCTTCACTCCACCGTCGTACTCTCCCCCTTTTCCTACCTTTAACCCCGCTTCGAGGGCGGATTTTGGACATCCCCCGCTCATTTTTCCCGGAGCACAGGCGCTCAAAGGCGGCGCGGTTCATGCATCAGAATATGTCGGTGGTTTACGGACTTTGGGGTGGGCTGATCCTGCTTCTGGTGGCACAACCGCTCTGGAATCTCTTTTTTTGCTACCCCGCTGGGTTCGAGCGCATGCTGCGCCGCGGCCGCAGCTGGGTCTACGTGCCGATGCGCTGGAAGGGCCTGCGGAAGCTGCAGATCCTTTTCGTGTCCCGGTTGATCGTGGTGGGGATCGCGGCTTTGGCCACCCTGCTGTTCGCCCATTACACGGTGACCCCAAAAACCTGGTGGTTGGCCCTCTGTTTCGTGGCAGTTTATGGGGTGGCGGCGTGGTTACAGGGTTTGTGGATTGACTTCCGGTATCGTCAACAAGAAGACGGGTACTACTTGACGCATGATGAAATGCGCGATCGTTTTGTGGAAGAAAACAAGGATTATACCGAAGCCCAAATCCGGAGTTTGGCGGCCTACCAGCATCAACAGGGGTTGCGTAAGGCCGACGAAGAAGGCTCGTTTTTAACGGTTCTCCGCGCCGAAGCGCGTCGCTTCCGCCAAGTGCGCGTCGCCCCGGCTTCTCAAACCGCACCGCACGTCGAGGCCTGATCGATGAGCGTGTCCCCTTCCCCGGATTCGCACGACGCGACCTGGAGGGGACGCCTGCAAGGCGGCCCACTATCGGACACGGAAGCCCGGCAGTTTGCAGGCTTCGCGCTCGCGCAAGTGTCCCGAACATTCGCGCTCAACATCCGTGTTTTGCCTGAGCCTTTACGCGATCAGGTTTTACACGCCTACCTCTACTGCCGCATGGCAGACACGATCGAGGATGATGCCGATTTACCGGCCGCCCAAAAATCCGCCTTGCTGCACAGCTTTGCGGCCTTGTTCGATCCCGACCTGCCGGTTCACCTACACGATGCCTGCGTCAAAGCCTTTCCCACGCTCCTACCCGAAGCGTGGCGCACGGCCGATGATTGGGAAAAAATCCTTCTCAATCGCGCGCCCCTCGTGCTGGCGGCCTTTCCGCGCTTCCCAGACCAGACGCGTCAGGCCATGGGAGCCTGTGTGCGGACCATGTGCGAAGGCATGGCCGATTTCGCCTTGCGCCAAGAACGACTCGCGGCAACCTCGTCTGAGGCACTGATCCGCACGGTGACGGACCTGGACCGCTATTGCTGGTTCGTGGCCGGCACAGTCGGCGTGATGCTCTGTGATCTGTTTATCACCCACGCCGAAATCCCCGTGGACCGCGCCACCCGCATGAAGGCCCACGACGTTTCGTTTGGGAGCGGCCTTCAACTGGTCAATATCCTCAAAGACCTCGCCGATGATAGCGCGCGTGGGGTATCGTGGCTGCCCGGTGATCTACTCGCTGCGGAAGGCCTCACACCGGCTGATTTCGGGCACCCAAATGCCCCAGCCCACACCCGCGCCGCGGCGCGGCGCGTTCACGCCACCTTATTTGTCAAAGCCCTCAGACACTTGGAAGAAGCGTTGGATTACACGCTCGCGATTCCACGGTTGGGTCATGGTTCTCGCCGTTTACGCTTGTTTTGCTTGTGGCCCTTGTTTATGGCGGTTGAGACGCTGGCCTTGCTGGCAGAAAACGCTGGGGCGCTGGCGGGCGGCGCTCGATTGAAAATCTCCCGGGAGCGGGTAGCGCGCATCGTGCGAATGACGAGCGTGCTATGGTGGTCGGAGGGCTGGTTGCGTGCGGAATTCAACCGTTCTGCACGCCGTATTCGGGCCGCCTTGAACGATTCTTCCCTCACGCATACCTTTGAGACTCCATGATTAAATCACTCAGTTCGTTTCGGGCGCATGTCGCGGTGTTCACCGTCTCGCTGGCACTGGACCAACTCACCAAATGGTGGGCACGCGCGAGCTTTTCGCTCCCCAATGGCGAGCCGGATTACCACAACTACATCGCCGTACTCGGCGATTGGTTTCATCTGCGACTGGTGTACAATCACGCCGCGGCCTTCGGCCTCAAGCCGCACTCAATCCTCCCGTTTTTACACCCGATGTCGTTTTACGTGGTCTTCTCCGTGATCGCTATCGTGTTGCTGAGCGTCTATTACCGCAAACTCGGGCCTAGCGAACCTTCGGCGCGCTTGGGCATCGCCCTCATTCTGTCTGGTGCGGTGGGCAACAATCTGATCGATCGTCTCGCGATGCATAAGGTGACTGACTTTATCGACGTTGGCATTCCCGGATTCTTTCCGCGTTGGCCGGTGTTCAACATCGCAGATAGCGCGGTGTCGATCGGGCTTGCGCTTTTAATCATCCCGCCTTTCTTTGCAAAATCAAAACCGGTAGCCGACAGCGGCGAAAGCTCGGAGGCGCCTCACCCGACCTCGTCCGAAGTCCACACCACAACCCAGGGTTCGGATATGGATGACACGAATGCCCGCTAAAAAATCAGTGAAAAAAGTTGTGAAAAAAGCGCCCGTTAAAAAGGTGATCACCAAGAAGGTGACTAAGAAGGTCGCCAAGAAGGTCGCCAAGAAGGTCGCCAAGAAGGTCGCCAAGAAGGTCACCAAGAAGGTCACCAAGAAGGTCACCAAGAAGGTCACCAAGAAGGTCGCCACAAAGACCACAAAGAAGGTCGTCAAGAAGATCACGAAGAAGATTGAAAAGAAGGCCGTCACAAAGGTGGTTCAAAAAGCCGTCGCCAAACCGAAGATGGCTGTCAAGAAGACGGCCCTCCCTGCGACAAAGGCCACAAAGGCTACAAAGGCCACAAAGGCGGCGCTCGCCCCCCTCACCCCCAAGCCGGCGCAGCCCCTCCTGTTTACCGTCGTCGAAGGCGATGCCGGTAAACGGGTGGACCGCTTCTTGGATGAAAAACTTGAACATGCCTCACGCACGCGCATTCAAAAGTGGATGAGCGAAGGCGCGGTCAGCGTGAATGGCGAGCCAGTTCGTAAGAGCCGCCACGTCGACCTGGGCGATACGGTCAGCGTGGTCCAACCCATCGAAAATCCGATCGGCAAAGCGCTCCCCGAGAACATCCCGCTTGAGATCGTGTACGAAGACAAATACCTCGTCGTGGTGAATAAGCCCAAAGGCCTCGTCACCCACCCCGGCCACGGCGTGCCCGGCGGAACGCTCGCCAACGCGTTGCTCTACCATTACAAGACGTTGTCCGACTTCGGCGGTACCGATCGCCCCGGCATCGTGCACCGCCTCGACCGCGATACCTCGGGCTTACTCGTCGCGGCGCGCGACAACACGACGCATGCCGCGCTCTCGACCATGCTGGCCGAGCGTAAAATCCACCGCACCTATCAAGCCCTGATCTGGCGCGAACCGCTTCCCGAAGGCACGTTCGAAGCGCCACTGGGCCGCCATCCGAAAGATCCGGTCAAACGTGCCGTGATCACCCCCAGCCACCGCGGGGTGCCCGGCAAAGCCGCCATCACACACTACCGCGTGCTGGATTGGTATCAGTTTGCCGCGCATGTTGAGGTCACACTCGAAACCGGACGCACCCACCAGATTCGCGTTCACTTCTCGCATGCCGGTCACCCTGTGGCAGGCGATTCGCTCTACGGCGGCGGTGAGGCCATGCTCGGGCGCGTTCCCCCACTGTTTCAACAAGCGGCCGCGGGCTTGATCAAGCGCCTCAATACGCAGGCGCTACACGCCGTCAAGTTGTCCTTCAAGCACCCGCGCACCAAGAAGCTGATGTCGTTCGAATCACCTCTGCCGCAAGAGTTCCGCGACTCGCTGAAGTTCTTGGAAAAGTTCAAGCGTGAGGCGGAAGTCGAAGATTAGGCTTTCAGCCATCAGCACATAAACTCACACACTCATTTTTTCAGAACCTCAACTTGCGTTTGCTGACAGCTGACTGCTGACAGCTGAACGCTCCTTCGGAGTCTCTCTTTTGAAAAAGACCTCACCTCCCGAGTTCAACTTCACCCGCGCCTTGATGCGTGGTCACGTTTCGTACGATGCCACCGTCGGCAAATGGTGGGAACAGCGCGCCGCCGATGAGCCACACGCACGCGCTTACCGCCACGCCGCCGAATACACGCGCGATGCCGTGCGCAAGGCGTTGAAGAAATCCAAATCAAAGGTGACCTCACCGCTCTTGGTAGACTTCGCCTGCGGCGGCGGACACTACCTGCTTGAACTGGCCCGACTCATGCCGGAAGCGCGCATCGTGGGTCTCGATGGTTCTAAAAAACTCCTCGCCTTAACCGCCGCACGCTGCGAAGCGGCGGGCATTTCGGCCGAAATCGTGACCGGCGCCAAAGCGTTTGAGGCCAAGGGCCCGCGCGTACGCTTGGTGCGCACCAACCTCCCCAACTTCAAACTCCCGCAAGGCAAGGCCGATGCGGTGGCCTTTATCTTCCCCAACATCGCCCCGGGCCCCGACGATCAACCCACTTACGATCGGAACGGGTATCTCAACCGGGCCGACAATGCGGTGGCCACCTTGCTCGGCCGCTTCCGCGAGATGGACCCCGAAGACGAAGTGTCGACCGAAGACCCCGAACTGCGCATGGACGGCATGTTGACCGACCGGGTGATCGCGCGGAACATCCGCGGGTTTCTGAAAAAAGGCGGCACCTGGGTCAAGGTCGATTATGCGAACGCGTTGCGTTCGGATCTGACGGAGCTTTCACAGTGGCGTTGCTTGTTTGCCGAAGGC
>JBIIWL010000107.1:0-6550 GCA_044338885.1 Fibrobacteria bacterium | reverse complement strand
GTTGCTCATGAAATAGTCTGAGTTGGCGACGGGAGGAATCATTCCGGCTTGCCCCCTCCCATCTTCACCATGGCATTCAATGCATAATTGGTAAACAACCGCACCAATTTCGAGCATTTCTGGGAGCGGTGTGCACAGTGCCGGGGAATCTTCGCACGGTGACTTTTGCGGGTTGTTTCCGATATCGCAAGCCAGGAGCGCTGTTCCGAGGCTGAAGGATGCCATGAGCGCTGTGACCAACCCAGACCAGCGCCCAAAGTACCGGCGTTTTACCGCGACACTGTCTTTGGTGAAAAACGGCATGGGGCTCTCCTCAGCGGCGCGTCACACGAAAGGTGTCCTACTCAGCGTTCAGGAAAGTCCTACAAGCGACATGAGTACAGAGTGCACGCCTTACTGGGAAGATAATCAATCAAAATAAAGTGCACAGCGCTGAGAAACAGGCCGAGACATGGAAATAATTTCGAAAGCGACGTGCTGGACTTCAATCGTCGAAGCGATAGCCTAGCCCGGGCAGGTTCACGATTTTCCGACCGAGTGAGGCCCCTAGCTTACTGCGCAACGAGGAGATGTGGACCTTGACCGTGTGCGAATCAACGGGAGACGACTCGCCATATCCCCAAACCGTGTGGTAAAGATGGGTCGTGTAGGCGACGACGCCTCGTTTCCGAAGCAACATGTTCAACAGGTCGAATTCTTTCCGGGTCAAGGCGACCATCTGGTCATTGACACTCACCTTACGAGATCTCAAATCAATCAATAGGCCATCGGCCGAAAGTGTTTCAGGAATTTCTTCAGGGGGGGCCATGCGTTTGCTCAACGCCGCCAGTCGCTTACGGAAGAGGTCTTCACTTTGGGGACGCACGATCACGTCATCTGCGCCACGCCGAAATAGTTCGATTTGCCGGTCTTCTCCTGTGTGGGGAGACACAAAGACGATCAAAGGGACAGAGGCGGTGTACGGGCTGTTTTTAAGCGCCTCGAGGAGTGGCGCGCCATCTCCTGCAAGTGAATCGGGCTTGTCGGCATCCAACAGGATCAGGAGCGGCTGTCGCACTTTGGCACGCACGGGCGCTTCCGCGTCGGAATCGGGAGCGATCACCTGCACTGTGGATGATTCGAGCGTGCTGCGGATTGTCATGAGAAAACCGGCATCTCCGGTCACCGCCATGATCACTCCGCCGGTTCCTTTAATTTCGTGGCGATTCGAATCCAATTTGAGTTCCTCGGGGTATGGCCGGTCTAAAGTCGGCCCAGTGCGCTGTAAACTCGCACGTTCGGTCTATGCTGCGATGGACTGGACGGGGTAAACGTCCTTTTATGATGAATGATACCTCGGTGGTGCCGCGATTTTGCCGCCCCGGTATCGCCCAATCGACTGCTG
The DNA here is from genome assembly GCA_044338885.1 of Fibrobacteria bacterium. GTDB lineage: Bacteria > Fibrobacterota > Fibrobacteria > UBA11236 > UBA11236 > UBA11236. The sequence goes on along the minus strand of JBIIWL010000107.1, from coordinate 5,166 downwards.
ACGGACCGTGAACCTATCAAAAATCCGTCATCCGAAAGATACACAAAGGTCCTGTTGCGATTGTGGGATGAGGTGACTTTCAGCCCCTATTTTCAGGGCTGTTACAACTTGTTGCATTCAAACAGTTCTGCATATTTTAGAAATCCGAGAGCAAACCTCTAGGCCTACAACTCACGTGTGAGAACCGTGAATACCATTTTGAGGTTCGCCTTAAGCGGGCCTTTGGGCGCCAGCGTTTGGCGCGACCTTTGAGCGGAGAGGGCGACCGGCCTAAGCAAAGCTAACTTTGGCCTCTATTGTGTCGGTCGATCTGAATTGAAACGCGGAGGACTTATGGTCAAGAATGTTGCGGGAAAAACACCACGTCAAACGGCGGGTAAAGCTGTCGATAAAACTGTGAAAACGCCGGCGCGAGACACCTCGAAGAAAAAGCCTGTTGCAACAAAGAAGGCTGTCGAAAAGACCCCTAAACCTAAACCTAGCGCAGCCGCCAAAGTCAAGGTCGGTCTGGCGATCGGCCAGAGTGCGCCATCGTTTAAGTTGGCAGATGATTCGGGTAAAATCCTTTCGCTCTCCGACTTCAGCGGTCGCTTTTTGATCCTGTACTTCTATCCGAAAGACAGCACACCCGGATGTACTCAGGAAAGTTGCGACTTCCGCGACAACCTGAACCGTTTGACGACTGCCGGGGCCGCTGTCGTCGGCCTCAGTGCGGACTCGGTGGCGAGTCACAAAAAGTTCAAGGAAAAGTATGGACTAAACTTCCCGCTCTTGAGCGACCCGGATCACAAGGCTCTAGAGGCCTATGGGGTGTGGCAGGAAAAGAGTTTGTACGGGCGCAAGTTTATGGGCATCGTACGCTCCACGTTTGTGATGGACGGCAAGGGCATCATCCGTGCGATATTCCCAAAGGTCAGTGTTGCCGGTCATGTTGATGAAGTGCTCGCTGCGGTGAACGCGCTGAAGGGAGCGAAAGCTTGAATGCCACGGCGGCGCGCAAAGTTTTGGTATTAGGCGGTGGGTTCGCGGCCTATCGATTTGTGCGGGAGTTGGGGCGCGACTCGTATTCGACCATGATGGCCGCACCTCGGAATCACTTCCTGTTCACGCCGCTGCTTCCGAGCACGACGGTGGGGACGCTTGAATTCCGTAGTATTCTGGAACCACTCCGCAATCAAGAAAACGCGTCCTTCCAGTTGATGTGCGCTGAGGGTTTAGACACGGAGCGTAAGATCGTCTCTGGGTCTTCTCCGCTCGACGGCCGGCCGATGGAACTCCCGTATGACGATCTGGTGATTGCCGTGGGCGCCGTGCCGGGCACATTTGGCATTCCCGGCGTCGCCGATCACGCCACCTTTTTAAAGGAAATCCGCGACGCTCGTGAAATCCGCCGTCGTGTTCTGGACTGCCTAGAAATGGCCTCTGCACCCGGATTGGACGCCGCCGAGCGCACTCGTCTGTTAACCTACGTCGTCGTGGGAGGCGGCCCGACGGGGGTCGAGTTCGCCGCTGAACTCCACGATTTCATGCACGAAGATTTAGCCGCGGTATATCCCGAACAAATTCGCGATTCACGCATCATTCTGCTTGAAGCCCTGCCGAAGCTCCTAGGCGCATTTGATCAATCCCTTTCCGATTACACCGCCAAACGCTTTCACCGTGTCAATATCGATGTACGCACAGAGCGCCGCGTCGTGAATGTCGCCGCGGATCGTTTGGCGCTGCATGATGGGAGTGAGATTGCGTTCGGCCTGTTAGTGTGGGCCACCGGGAACGCGCCCACCGACTTCGTCAAAGCCATCGACCTGCCCAAGGACGGTGCCGGCCGCCTATTGATAGGTGCGGACCTCAAAGTTAAAGGCCACGATTCGATTTACGCGCTCGGTGATTGTTCGCTGATGGAAGGTGCGCCGCTGCCGGCCACGGCGCAGGTCGCAGAGCAGCAAGGTCGGTACCTAGCGAAAGCCTTTAGACGGCAGGCGGCGCACAAGCCCGTAGAACCGTTCGTTTATAAAAAGATGGGGATGCTCGCCTATGTCGGTGGGAATCGCGCGGTGGCAGACTTGCCCGGCATCAAGGGCAGTGGTTTTATCACCTTCCTCTTTTGGCGATCGGTCTACCTCTCTAAACTCGTGAGCATCCGCAATCGTGTGCTCGTGTTGTTCGACTGGGTCAAGTCACACGTTTTGGGTCGCGATTTATCGCGCTTTTAAGCCTGAGAGTTTCGAATGACGAATGCCCTTGCACGAGCCGCAAGCCCTTATCTGCGCCAACATCAGGAGAACCCTGTCAATTGGGTTGAATGGAGCGAAGAGGCCTTTGCGCAGGCGCGTACCGAAAATAAACTGGTGCTGATCAGTTCGGGATACGCCGCCTGCCATTGGTGCCATGTGATGGCCCACGAGTGCTTTGAGGATGACCAGATCGCCACCATCATGAACCGCGAATTCGTCTGCATCAAGGTCGATCGCGAAGAGCGCCCCGACGTGGACCAGATTTATCTCGATGCGGTGCAGCTCATGAGCGGGCGCGGCGGCTGGCCCCTGAACTGTTTTGTGCTCCCTGACGGACGCCCCGTGTACGGTGGTACGTATTTCCCTCGTGAACATTGGCGGGCGTTGCTCGAAAATCTAGCGGCATTGCATAAAAATGAGCCGGCGACTATCGCCGAGCAAGCGTCCAAAATCACCACGCGTTTGCATCAAAATGAAACCCGGGGCACTCCCACGAACCCTCGACCGATTTCGTGGCCAGCGGTTGTGGCCGCTTTCACCGCCCGGTTTGATACCGAGTCTGGTGGCACGGGCCACGCCCCCAAATTCCCCATGCCCTGCGAGTGGAGTTTTCTGCTGCGCTACGGCACACGTACCGGTGATGCCGCGCTGTTAAAACAGGTTCGCCTGACCCTTGATCGCATGGCCCGTGGCGGTATCCACGATCAAATCGGCGGAGGGTTTTCTCGCTACTCGGTCGATGAATCGTGGCATGTGCCCCACTTCGAAAAAATGTTGTACGACAACGCGCAATTGCTGGAGTTGTATGCCGAAGCGGCGGTTGTGTTCGACGAGCCCGCCTACCGCACGGTGGCTCTGGGCATCGCCACGTTCGTGGAGCGTGAGCTGTCGGCTGGTGGTGACCTTGTTGGCGGCTATTGTTCCGCTCTAGACGCCGATAGCGAAGGCGAAGAGGGTTTGTTTTACATCTGGACTCGCGCTGAGTTGACGCGTGTTTTGGGGGAGCGGGCGGCACCGCTCGCCGACCTGTTTGGTGTCCACCTGGATGCCGATGGTGGTGAGGCGCATTGGGAACACGGACGCCACGTTCTCATCAAACGGTTTTCGGTGGGTGAGTGGGCCGCACGACACGCGATGACACCCGAGGTTGCGGCCCAGGTTTTAAGTGATGCCGCGCGCGACCTTATGGCGGCTCGCGACGAGCGCGAGCGCCCTATGCGCGATGATAAGGTATTGACCGGTTGGAACGGGTTGATGATCGCGGCTTTGGCCCACGCAGGGCGCCTGCTGAATGAACCCGAGTTGATTCAGCGCGCCAAACGCTGCGCCGACCTGTTTTTATCCAAAGCCCGTCGCGACGACGGAGGCTTGTGGCGGCGGGGCAGTTTCGGTGCGTCCGGCCAGGCGGAAGCTGGGGATGAAGCATTCGGGATCGAAGCGTTTCTCGAAGATTATGCGTGCCTTTCCCGAGGGTTGATCGCCCTCTACCAGGCGACTTTCGAAGAACGGTACCTGACCGAAGCCCATGCGCTCGCGCGCTATGCCTTGAACCATTGTTCGGATCAGACGAGCGACGCGAATCAAATTTCACCGTTGTTGTTTTTCACGGCGGATAACGCCCCCCAAGTGTTGATCCGCAAAAAAGAAATTCAAGACAACGTGATTCCGTCCTCAAACGCTCTAATGACCGGAGTTTTGTTTCAACTGGCGGACTACTTCACTGACCCCTCTTTGCACGCACGAGCGGTGGCGATGGGTGAGGCGATGGCCGCCGAGTTGCCTTCCTACGCGCCGGCCTACGCCTACTGGGCGCACGTCTTGTTCGTTGAAGCGCAATCGCCGGCGACACTGGCGGTCGTGGGCCCTGATGCAGCCCAATTCTTGAAGGCGATCACCGGGCAATTTTTGCCGCACTTACGCGTGGCTGGCAGTTTAGGCTCTAGTACGATCCCCTTGCTGGCCGATAAGGTGGGGGACTCTAAAACTTTGGCCTTCCGTTGCGAAGCGGGAACATGCGGCTTGCCCACCACACAATGGCAGTCGTTGGTTCAAAGTGAGTTGGGTGCGTGGAGTAGGCCCGCATGATGGCGGTCTCAAAAATGGATCTCCTTCAATCCGTCCTTCGAGACGTGGGTCATGATTGCCTCGTCTCCATCCGTGTCACACCGCGCGCCTCCGCCTCCGAAATCACAGGTGTGGTCGAGGGGCGCCTCCGCATTCGCTTGCAGGCTCCTCCTGTGGACGGCGCGGCGAACCAGGCTTTGATGGAGTTTTTAGCCAAGATTTGCGCTGTGCCCAAAACACATGTGCGCGTCGAGCGGGGCGATACGGGTCGCGAGAAAACGCTTCGGATCCTCGGGGTCTCGCGCGCGTTGTTGAGCGACCGAATCGCGGGTAAAGTGCCATGATGCAGACACTCCCTGAAGGTGGAAAGGCGACCGATACATTACGCGTGGGGCGCATCCCATTCTTAGTGTGTGCTCCCTATTTTCATGGGTCCTTGTTGGGCTTGCCTGGGGTTGAATTTTTAGACGGCCCGCCCCGCGACTTGAACAAGCGTCTCGCTGCGGGTCAGATCGACTGCGCCCCCTCGTCCAGTTTTGAATACGCCAAAAACGCCGAAGACTATGTGCTGATTCCTGGACTCTGCACATCCGGCCGAGGCGAGGTCAAATCCGTATTACTGTTTTCGCAAGTTCCTTGGGAACAGCTCGAGGCCCACACCATCGCCTTATCTCCCGAGTCGGATACATCAAACGCATTAGTGCGCGTCTTGAGCCGTTTTCGGTTTGGTGTAAATCCGGTATTTCTCAACCCTGAAGACGGGGAGCGTGGGGGGGGAGGTGATGGGCCTTCGGGTATGGTTGCTATCGGAGATACCGCGTTGCGTGAAGCAGCTTTGGGGGCATGGCCCTACCGGTATGATTTGGCG
>JBIIWL010000106.1:0-6558 GCA_044338885.1 Fibrobacteria bacterium | reverse complement strand
ACTCCACACCTGCGGCGGTGTGCACCAACACCGGAGGGTCCGCAAAGCGCAACCACGACGTGTCCGCCGCATGCACCCCCCAAAAAAACATGAGGGTAAAAAGTGGAAGGACTCGATCAGGTCGGAGGAGAGATTTGGTTTCCATCGCATGGTTTGATGCGCAGGAAAACCAATAGGGCCGCCCGAATCGTGACGACGGTCACGGGGGGAGCGAAAAGTTTGTGGAAGGTGGTCAGCGGTCAGCGATCAGCGGACAGCGGACAGTCAAACCAAAAAAGGTGAATCAAGCTGTGGGTCCGGTTGATTTTGTTCCGTATTCTCAACTGAATTTTCATCTCGGAGCGGTTCGCTCAACTGCGGCATAACCGTAGAGTTGGCCACATTAAGACTCTGTGATGAGGGGGATTGAGCCGCGGCATCGAGAAGCGATTGTACGCGCGAGGCCATGTTTTCGCCGCCTTGTGCCAGAGCCAAAGCGACCGTCCAGGGGAGAGAATGAAGGAAATTGTTCATGCTCAACAATTTACCCGGGACTAGGATCGAAGTCGTTTCCGATGCGTTCGAATTCAGTCACAAAAATGTCGCGAATGGTAACGAAAGGCCGACAGATGTACGGCTTATTCTCTAACTCCGCCTTACACCACTTCCCGAATTCTCGCGCCGCCGAGCAAGCGCTTTCCGTCATAAAATACGGCACTTTGACCGGGCGCGATGCCGTAACCGGGTTCGAGCAGCGTCACACGCACGCGCGTTTCATCGCCGCTGTCGTCACGTTCGATGCGCCCCCGCACAGCGGGTGACCGGTAGCGAAACTGTACCATACACTCGCGCGCGGTGCCGGGCTCCCACGCGGGGCCAAACAGGTTTAACCGATCGGCGAAAAAGGCCTGGTTGTAAAGGTCTTCTTTACGGCCGAGGTACACATCGCCCGTTGACGGTTCGATTTTGCGAACGAAAAGCGGTTCGCCGGTGGCAATACCGAGACCCTTGCGTTGGCCGATGGTGTAAAACGGCACGCCGCGATTGACGCCAAGGTCGTCGCCATCGGGACCGATGAAGCGACCTTCGGGAATGTCGATGCCATCGATTGTGGCGCGCGCAGCGATCACCTCGCGGTAATCGCCTTTGGGTACGAAACAGATGTCCTGGCTCTCACCTTTGGTGGCTGTGCGGAGGCCCGCTTCAATGGCGAGCGCGCGCACTTGCGGCTTGGAAAGTTTGGCGAGCGGGAACAAGGTTTTCGCGAGCGATTCGGGCGGAATGCCCCAGAGGAAGTAGCTCTGGTCTTTAAGGGGGTCAGCCCGCAGGATGTAGGTGTAGGGTTGCGTTTGGTCCACGCCCGCCGCATCCGGAGACTCCATCACGGTCGCGGCGTAATGCCCGGTGGCGATATAATCGGCCCCGATGGCACGCGCCCTTTGCCACAAAGCATCCCACTTCACAAAGCTGTTGCAGTTGACGCACGGGTTGGGGGTTTCGCCCTGCAAATACGCTTCGTAGAACGGCCGGATCACACGTTCCTCAAAATCGCCTTGCATGTCGAGCGTATAATGCGGAATGCCGAGTTGATCGCACACGCGTTTGGCATCCATCGCCGAATCGACAGTGCAGCAGGTTTTTTCGTCGTCGCACGTCTCGCCGGGCTCGACAGGCGGGCTCCACAATTTCATCGTCAGCCCCACCACGTTGTAACCCTGGCGCTTGAGCAAAAGCGCGGCAACGGAAGAGTCGACACCGCCACTCATGGCCACCGCTACAAGCCCAGTCGGAATGGACGCAGGCTCTGCGGATTCGGAGGGAATGTTTTGGGGGGTGAGCGACATGATGGCGATAGAATGGGTGGTGTGGGGCGCAGGGTGAATCTACGGAGGGTAAAAGTTAGAAAGGGGGATTCGGAAGACACCGTAAAGATTGAGGTAAATGCTCCTTCTATTCGCCAATTTCGCTTAAAACAGGCCCATTTGGCCCTCGAAAATCCGAAGGAGGCCCTACAGCCCGGTTTCCGGGGGGGCAGAGGGTATGGATGCCGGATTCACTCATCAAAACCGATCCCGGTTTGGCGGATCGCCTTTTGCCGCGAGGTGCGACAAATCTCCTCCATTCCGCAGCGTTGTGCGCCACAGGTTCGCCCAGATTCCTGCCAAAATGACAGGCGAATCTCTCTCCCCAACATGGCGAAATTTGGCGAAATTCGCCATGTTGGGGATGAAAAAATGTGAATTCGCATACTATACCGCTACTTTTTGGGTACAAATGCCTTTATTCAAATTGCGTGCGTCACGAAATGGCTGTTTCATGCTGCTTGCGGCTGCAACCCTCTTGGTCGCCCCGCAAAACTCATACTCGCAACTCAGAGGTTCGGCTTGGAATGTGATCGAAGAAGCCGAAGAAGAAGTCGTCCTTGTCGAGGATACCGCGAGTAAATCAAAAGTGGGGGGAACACCTACCCAGCGACCGCGACGAGTTCAACAACCCCTAGTCAAAACCGAAGATCGAGGCGATCGGTATCGCGTGGGTGGCCGAGATGTCAAGGTGTTGCGGAGTACGCGCAAGTGGGTGCTCGTGTACGATGGCTCCTCCTCTGACTCGAGCTCCTTTCGGCGTCGCTTGAAAGATCGCGGGCTGGACGCAAAGGTGACGGATCATGCGGGTCCGGGTTCGCAACGTTTGCGCGTGATCACGGCGTCCGACACGTCTGACGCGGAGACTTCACGGACTCGCACGCGCGACATCGCCAGCGGCGAAGGTGGTGCGGTGTTGCGGCCGATGTATGTCGACCCCGCAACCAAAGCGGAGTTTACGGTCACGGGACGCGTACTGGTAAAGACTCGCGGCCCCTCCACGGCCGCACAACGAAATGAATTGGCGACAAGCATCGGCGCACATGTGGATGCCACGCGCCCTGGGGATGTGGTGATTCTACGCCTACGCAACCGCTCGGGTGACCCGTTTGCTGCGGCGAGCTCACTCGCAGGCCGCGGCGACGTGGCTTGGGCGGAGCCGGAATTTTTAGCGCAACCCAAGCGCTCGTTCACGCCGAATGATCCGCTCTTCAGCCGTCAGCAACATTTGAACAACACCGGGCAACAGGGCGCGACTTCGGGCGCTGACGTGAATGCGCCGGAAGCGTGGAACATCACGCGGGGTGATACGTCGGTGGTGATCGCGATCATTGATGACGGCGTGCAGTTGGATCACCCCGATTTGCGAATCGCGCCGGGTGGCAAGAACTACATCACAGATCCCCCGACCGACAATCCAGATAGTCATACGGGCGACTTTGCCAACCCACACGGCACGGCCGTGGCGGGCATTGCTGCGGCGCGCGGCGATAATGGTGTCGGCGTTTCGGGCATGGCACCGAACGCGCGCATCTTGCCCATCAAGATTTTTCATGGCACGGCGGCCTTCGCCTCGCAAACTCAAGCGGGCGATGCAATTCGGTACGCCGCCGATGCCGGCGCCGATGTGATCAACAACAGTTGGTATTACAACCCGAAGACGACGTATCTCAACGATGCCGTGTCGTATGCGAGCACGAGCGGGCGCGGCGGTAAAGGCACGCCGGTATTCGCGGCGAGTGGCAACAAAGGTTCGCCTTTCATCGTCTCCAACGTTTTACCGATTGCCAACAATACGACTGACGCCTGCGATAGCTGCGTGATTTCTTTCCGCTACTTTAAAAACGCGTCCGGCACCGCCGGTGCCGATATGGTCGTGTTGGATAACGTGTACGGTATGACGCCGGATGGCACCATCACGTTTTTCGAAACCTTCGCCGGCGGTTTGCCCGCTGGGTGGAGCACGGTGGGAACAGTGGGCTGGACCACAACGACAAGCCTCTTTCAAGCCGGGTACGACGACAATACCGCGATGCGTTCCGGGGCCATAGGTCACAGTGACTCGACCATACTCTTCATGCCGCCTCGCAATTTTGTGGCGGGTGAACGAGTTTACTTCAGCTACAGTCGCTCCTACGCTGTGGGAGATCTTTTCAGAGTTCGTCGTTACCGCCCTCTCACCAACTCGACCGCATCCATTGCCCCCGCCGGCGCCATCGATGCCGATTCAGTGGTGCGCGTCATCGACTTCCCCGCCTCGGCGGATAGCGCAATTGCCGTTGGCGCCTCGACCGATCACGATTTACGGGCCGCCTATTCGCAGTTCGATACGCTGGGTACGGGCAAATCCGTTGACTTTGTCGCCCCGAGTATCGGCGGGCGCAATGGGATGACGACCACGGATCGCACCGGCACAGGCACGGCAACGGGATTCCTCGCCGGCTCTGACTACACCTACAACTTCAGCGGCACGTCGGCGGCGGCACCGGTGGCGTCGGGTATAGCGGCATTGATGATTTCGAAAAACCCGAATATCACACGCAATCAGATCGTAGCGATTATGCGTAGCTCGAGCGCAAAAATCGGGGGACGCGCCTATTCAGGTGGCTGGAATAAAGAATACGGCTATGGCCGTGTTGATGCCCACGCCGCGCTGTTAGCCACTCCCTCCCCCGACCCTGAAATCGAAGAACCGCCACCGACACCCCCCATTCTAATTTCCTTCGATGGTCCGTATGTTTTCCCAACCGGCGATACCATCCCTTACATCACAGCCAACTCCACCGGTGCGGACGCTGATCATTGGTCCATCTCGCCGTCACTACCGAGTGGCTTGACCCTAGACACAGCCAAAGGCATCGTTTTTGGTACGCCACTGGCGCCCTCGGCCGCACAGATCTACACGGTCATCGCCTCAAATGCAGATACGGCAGATACCGCAACCTTCAGCTTGCAGATCAAACTGGCCGCACCGAACTCGCTGACATACAGCGTTGCCAATCCAACTTACGGTAAACATGTGGTCGCAGGCGCGAATACCCCGACCGTGGGTGGTACACAGTTCGGCGTGAAGTTCGCTGTTCATGGGGGAGTGCTTCCGGCCGGCCTATCACTCGATACAACGAGTGGCATCATTTCCGGTAAGCCCACGGCTACGGGAGTCTTCACACCGATCATTCGTGCCTTTAACGATTCAGGGTTTGCGCTCGACACACTCGGCATTACAGTCAACGGGTTCTCGTATGCCTCAACTTCGGTGACCTACGGTAAAGGTCATGCCATCGATTCAAATACAGTGTCAGGCGTTACAGGAATTGGTGGTTCCTTTTCGGTTTCTCCGGCTTTGCCCGCGGGTCTCACGCTGGATACATCCACGGGCGCGATCACCGGGCGTCCGTCAACACAAGTCGCCAGCAGCAAATATGCGGTGACCCGAAACTTCACCGGCGCCTCAGCCGTAGATACGGTCACCATTGTTGTGAATGGATTCACGTACACCACAGCTTCAGCCGCCTACCCGCAAAACAGTCCAATCACAGTGAACACGGTTGACAATGTTGTTGGGAGTGGTGGTTCATACTCCGTCACACCGGCACTTCCTGCGGGTCTCTCCCTGATTGATTCTAACGGTCAGATCACAGGGACTCCGACGACCCCGACTTCAGCAGCCAAGTTTGCGGTGACGAGAACGTTCACAGGTGGTTCGGCCAGCGACACGATTACCATCGCCGTGAAATTGATCGCACCCACTTCTTTGAGTTATACACTCAACACGGCGACCTACGGCAAGAATGTTTCCATCGCGACGAATAGCCCCACGGTGGGTGGCACGACAACAGGGATTAGGTTCTCGATTCAGTCGGGCAGCTTACCTGCGGGCCTAACGCTTGATTCTATGACGGGCGTCATCGCAGGAAAACCGACGGCGTCTGGGGCTTTCGCCCCAATAATTCGAGTCAGGAACGACTCTGGGTCAACAACGCGAGCCCTCAGTATCACCGTGAATGGGTTTTCCTACACGCTGCAAACGCCGACTTACGGAAAAAACGTTTCGATCTCCAACAATAACGCGACGTCAGTTACGGGTTCAGGAGGCACGTACTCTGGGTCTCTGCCCGCCGGCCTCTCGCTGAATGCGTCAACGGGCAGGATCACCGGGAAACCGACAACGGCGATGGTCGCCACCAAATTCGCCATTTCGCGCGGCTTTACCGGAGCAACGGCCATCGACACCGTGACCATCACGGTAAACGGGTTCGCCTACGCAACCGCATCGGCGAACTACCCGCAGAATACCATCATCACCCCAAACGCACTCTCTAACGTCATCGGAGTAGGGGGCAAATACACGGTGACCCCTGCACTGCCTACCGGTTTGAGCCTCGATACATCGAGTGGTACAATTTCAGGAACTCCTACATCACCCTCATCAGCAACCAAGTATGCGGTCACCCGCAACTTTACCGGGGCATCCGCCTTTGATACGGTGACCATCGCCGTTGCACTCGCCGCGCCGACATCGCTCTCTTACTCGACCCCCATTGCGACTTACGGGAAGAACGCAGCCATCACGGCTAATACAGCCAGTGTTGGTGGTTCGGTAACTAGCATCAGCTTCGCGCTCCAGGGCGGTTCACTCCCCACGGGTCTGAGCCTGAACACATCGACCGGCGCGATCACGGGCAAGCCGACAGCCTCTGGCGTTTTCGCTCCAATC
>JBIIWL010000105.1:0-6572 GCA_044338885.1 Fibrobacteria bacterium | reverse complement strand
GGCTCACTTGCGCCCTCTCATATTACAGCAAGTCGCCGACAAGATCGGGATGCACATCTCGACCGTCAGCCGCGTCACCAATGGCAAGTACGTGCAGACGCCTCACGGCATTTTCGAGTTGAAGTTCTTCTTCTCGGCCGGCGTGACCCAGAGCGACGGCAGCGAGGTCTCCTCTGTGGCAGCCCGCGACGAAATCAAGCACTTGATCGCGGCTGAAGACCCCAAAGCGCCTCTGAGTGACCAAAAAATCGTTGAAATCCTTAAATCTCGAGGGGTGGATGTGGCCCGTCGCACCGTGGCCAAATATCGAGACCAGCTGGAAATCCTGCCGGCTCGCTTGCGTAAAAAATATTGAGCCGCCATAAAATGGCCAAAGTCGATTGTTTGGACCCGTCTGGGGAGTAGATTAAAGTCAGTCGGTTCCAGATGGGGCCGACACCTGAAACGTCTGAAAGGAGTTCCTCGATGAAGATTCAGATCACGGCGCGGCACTACCAAGCGTCAACCCACCTCCACCAGAATCTCACGGAAAACGCGGAGCGCCTCGCGCGCTTTAACGATTCGGTGGAAGGGGTGCATTTCATTCTCGATGCCGGTCAACCCGGGGTCTCGCGCGCCGAAGCAATCGTTAAGATTCGCGACAAGGCCGTTGTGGCTCACGCCGAAGAAGGCACCATGGGTAAGGCGATCGAAATGATGTTCGAAAAAGTCGAGCGACAACTCAAAAAAGAAAATGAAAAGCTCAAACTTCACAAAGGCGAACCTTTATCCGCGTCCGTGGCTGACACCGTCGGCATCGCGCTCGCTTAAAACCATTGCTCCCCGTGTTCGCCGCTGGGCGAGCACGGGCTCATTCATCTGACCTGGAGGCACGTTGCCTGAGACCATCGACTTTAACCGGCTAGACATTCACCGTAAAAGGTCCCTCCCTGTGAGGGACTTTTTCGTGCAATTCCGGGAGGAGTTGTCGCTGGCGCTGCGCACCCCCGAAACCTCACTCGCCACGGAGATCATCGAATCAAGTTTGCACCGCCCCGGCCTCGCCCTGGCAGGCTTTACGCAGGTGTTCAGTTACCAACGTGTCCAAATCATCGGGACCACCGAATGGTTCTACCTCGAGTCGGCCGGGCCCGAGAAGCGCCGCGAAATCTTCGACCGGTTGCGTGAGTTCCGTTCACCCTTGTGGGTGTTGACTCATAATGCGAGCCCCCACGAAGAGCTCGTAGAATTGTGTCGCGAACAAAACGTCCCGATTTTTTCGACCGCCCGCGAAACCCTCGATTTCATGACCGAGGTTCAGGATTTGCTGGAAGATTGGTTTGCGCCCTATTGTTCGGTTCACGCCTCGCTCGTCGATGTGTACGGCGTGGGCATGCTCTACATCGGCGAAAGCGGTGTGGGCAAGAGTGAGTGTGTGCTTGACCTTGTGGAGCGCGGCCACCGGCTTGTGGCCGACGATATCGTCAACCTGACCCGCAAGGGTCGGTCGCTGATCGGCAAGGGCAACAAAATCCTCGGGCACCATATGGAGATCCGCGGCATCGGCATCGTGGATGTGGGCAAGCTCTTTGGCATTCGCGCGATTCGCAATGCCAAAAAGGTTGAAGTCGTGGTGGAATTGCAGCGGTGGATCGAAGGCGAAAACTACGATCGCACGGGTCTTGACCCCATCAAGACCGAAATGATCGGCATTTCCGTCCCCAAAGTGACGATTCCCATTTCGCCGGGTAAGAATATCACGGTGATTTCCGAAGTGATTGCGATGAACATGCTGCTTAAAATGAACGGCGTCGATGCCGCTAAGCTGTTCAACGACAAGCTGATTGAGACCATGAAGGAAAAATCGCGCCCCGACCCGCTCACGCGGCTTGGCGCGGAAGTGCATGAATAGTCGGTAGTCGGACGTCGGACGTCGTACGAGCACAATAAGGCCTAGGTCGTTTGAATCTTTGTCCTGGCCTTCGTATCTCCCTTACGTCCGTCTGACGACAGCAACCTCTGTCTTGTACGCCTTCCTTCCGACTTCCGACTTCCGACTTACAACTACCGACTATCTTTCCTCCTATGTCTCCACGCACTCAAAACATTACGGTCGGCGCCTTCGTGCTGGGGGCGATCGCGGTGCTGGTGTTTGGCATTTACTTCCTGAAAGAAACGATGCCTGGTCGGGCCATGGACGGCTACGCGGCCCGGTTCGATCAAGTGTCGACTTTGCAAACCGGCGACCCGGTTAAAGTCAACGGGGTTAAGGCCGGGCGCGTGACCGACATCCTGCTGGAAGGCCGTCGCGTCTTAGTGACGTTCGACATTACCGAGGGGATCTTGCTGCCTAAAGATTCCGAGGTTCGTATTCAGAACATCGGGTTGATGGGGGAGCGTCAACTGGGGATCGTCATGGGGCGGTCGGAGGATAGGGCGTCAACCGGGCATGTCTTTGAGGGCTACCTTGATGCGGGCATCGCCGAGGCGATGGGCGCGGCGGGGGAGGCCATTTCAGAGGCCCGGCTTCTTGTTCAATCGCTCCGCGTGGCCGTGGATAGCACCGTGGGGCGCCCCGAGTTCGCCGCCCGGATTAATGGCCTCTTAACCTCAGCCGAAGACATTGCGACACGGATGGACCGCCTCACCGCCACGATCGACCCCGAGGTACGCGAAGGCGTTCGGTCATTAAGGAATGTCTCACGGGAGACGGAGGCCTTTGTCAAAAGACAGACCCCGCGCCTTGACACCTTGGTGCGTGACGGGGCCGCCGCCGCCGCTCGGGCGAGGGCGCTTGCTGAACGCGGCGAACGGGCCGCCCAAAGTCTGGAAGAAATCCTCGCGAAGTTGAACGCCGGTCAGGGCACTGCCGGTGCCTTACTGAACGATACCACGCTCCACCGCGACCTCACCGCCACCCTCCGCAGCGCCGATTCCTTGTTCAAGGAAATGCGCCGCAAGGGGTTGGATGTGAATGTGGATCTGTTTTAAAGGTATGGGGTAGTAGGTAGGGGGTAGGGGGGTGTGATCACTGATGTGGCCATAGCTTTCCCAAGGTCGCCAGGTATTTCAATCAATCTGCGTCCCTTTTACCCGATACCTATTACCCCCTACCTATTTTTCACTTATGATCCACCTCCTCTGGGCTGTTCACAACCACCAACCGGTGGGAAATTTCGATTTCATTTTTGAGCGTGCCTTTCAGAGAGCGTATAAGCCTTTTCTGGAGGTGCTTAAAGCGCACCAGCATGTGCGTCTCAGTATTCATTACACCGGTATTTTGTTGGACTGGCTCGAAGTCCATCATCCGGAGTATCTCGCCGACGTGCGCACCTTGGTTGAGGCGGGGCGATTGGAAGTGCTGGGTGGCGGATATTACGAACCCATTTTACCGATGCTCCGCGAAGATGATCGACTCGGTCAAGTGGCGGCGCTGAGCCGCCGTGTCGAACAATTGTTTGGCGTCAAGCCGCGTGGCATGTGGTTAGCCGAGCGTGTGTGGGAACCCTCACTGGTTGCATCAATCGCGGATGCGGGCATTGAATACGTTGTGCTCGATGGCAGTCACTTTAAGATGGTGGGTAAAACCGAGAGTGACCTCGACGGGTATTTTGAAACCGAAGACCAAGGGCGATCCTTGAAGTTGCTGCCGATTCACGATGGGGTGCGCGACACGATCCCCTTCAGATCGGTTGAAGATGTGGTGAGTTTATTGCGCTCACAGAACTCGTCGTCAGGCCTGGACCGCGTTCAAGTTGTATTCGGTGATGATGGTGAAAAGTTTGGCGATTGGCCCAACACGTTCGACACCGTGTATACGCATGGGTGGCTCGACCGGTTTTTTTCCGCGATCGAGGCCGAACCGGATACGTTTGCGATTCGGCCGCTCCGCGAGGGGATCGACGCGGGCCGAAGCCTGGGGTTAGTGTACCTCCCGCCCGCATCGTATGGCGAAATGATGGTGTGGGCGCAAAACCCCGAAAACATCCCTCGCATTCGTGAGGTACGCCGCATCTTAGACGAGACGGGTCACCACGACGATGCCGAGCGTTTCGTCCGTGGCACCTTTTGGCGCAACTTTCTGGTGAAGTATCCCGAGAGCAATCGCATGCATAAGCAGGCGTTGCGGCTTTCAACGGCGTTGGATAAAGCCAAGCTACCAGTGGCCGCGACGCAGACCGCACGCGATCATGTGTGGCAAGGGCAATGCAATTGCGGCTATTGGCACGGCGTATTCGGCGGCCTCTACTTGCCGCATTTGCGCTTTGGGCTTTACACTCACCTGATCGCCGCGCAAGTGATTCTCGATCAGAAGTTGTTGGCGCGTAAATCCGCCGTGTGGGAACCCCTCGATTGGAATTACGACGGGCAAACCGAGCATCTGTTGCATACCCGTTCGGTGTTGTTGGCCTTTACCTCGGGCGGTGCGCTCGATCAGTTCTGGCTCAAGCGTACCGGTCTCAACTTGTGTGACACGCTCACGCGCCGTCGCGAAGCCTATCATGCCAACGTGGCCATGGGCGGTGGCGGTGGCACCAAGCTCGAAGACCAAATCGCCGCGAAAGAGGCGGGGCTGGAGTCCTACCTCATTTATGACCGTCGGGTTCGTGAAACCTGTTCAGAATGGTTTTTGTCCTCCGACACATCCTTTGAAAACTACCGGACGCAAGACTTTTCTCCGGTTGTGAGTTTCACGTATGGCGCTCCGCGCTTCCAGAATACCTCGACGGGCCAGGTCGTACGTTTTGAAGCGTTGGCGGTTTACGGGTCGGGCCGACTTGAACTGACCAAGACCTATACCCTGACGTCTGACCGCAGCGACGACGTTGACCGCTCAAAGCTTGCGGTGACGTGGTCGCTCTGCGCCCGGGGAACGACCGTGAACCTCCGCTTGGTCGCGGAGACCTTGTTCTGCCTTTTGGCGGGGAACGCCCACGATCGCTCTGTGTTTTGGGAAGATGCCGCTGCGGCGGCACGCCAGGGCCAATCCGACCCGATGCAGCGCGACATCCTCGCCTCGCACGGGGTGATGCCGGCGCCGTCTGCCGGTCACAGCATCCAGATCGTCGACGAATGGCTGCAGATCGCGGCCTCAGTCACCTGCTCGGGCAGTGGTGCCCCACCCGTGGAGGTTTGGCGCGATGCGGTGGAAACCGTAAGCCAAAGCGAAGGGGGGTACGAACGGGTGTACCAAGGGACCGTGATCGCCCCCGTTTGGGATGTAAACCTCGCCGATGGTGAGGTCGCCACTTTTACGGTTAATATTGAGCTCGCAGAAAGCAAACCGGCCTAGCGCTTCGTCAGCCTCAGGCTCGAAAGGACATTTCATGGTCAGCAAGCTTCTTACAGTCACCAACGAAGCGGGTATTCATGCCCGCCCCGCCGCTGCGGTTGTGGAAACCTGTTCCCGCTTTAAAAGCGGGATCTATTTCGTGAAGGGTGATATTCGCGCCAATGCGAAAAGCATCATGAACATTATGCTTTTGGCCGCTGAATACGGCGCAGAGATTCTGGTGGAGGCCGAGGGCGCCGATGAAGCCGAGGCCCTGGCGGCCGTCGAAAAACTTTTTGAAGGACGCTTCAACCAAGATTGACGCGTTGAGTCGGGGTTTCGTGTTGTGACCCGACTCTGGCGTCATCGGATATTTTGTTCATGATGGATTCGACCTCCGGCACATCCAAACCCCGCCGCGTGTTGCGCGGGATACCGGTTTCCCCCGGTATCGCGGTCGGCCCTGCCTGGTTGCTCCACCCGCGTAAACGCGATGTGTCGCAACATGCGATCGCGCCTGAACACACCGATCGTGAAATCGCGCGGTTACGCCGCGCCCTTGATGCCGCGGCCAAAGAGATTCGCGCCATCCGTGACCGTGTCGGCGGGGGCGTGGGCGAGTACGAGGCGCGCATTTTCGACAGTCATGCGTTGATTCTGCGCGACGAAGAAATCCTTTCGGCGGTCACGCGAGATATACGCGAGAATTTGCACAACGCCGAGCACGCCTTTTATCGCCAAATGAATTTGCTCGCCGAGCGATTTGACGCGGCGGCGGGCGGGTTTCTCAAAGAGCATTTGGTCGACCTCCGCGACATTGCGGCGCGTGTGATCGACATTCTCACGCTCGGTGGCGGCTCCGATGGTGCGGCCACTCCCGAGTTGCGCGACCCGGTTGTCTTGCTGGCGCGTGTACTGACCCCGAGCGGCCTCTCACAGTTCGCGCCCGGCAAATTGCTTGGCCTGTGTTTGGAGAGCGGGGGTAAGACCTCGCATACGGCGATCCTCGCCCGGTCCCTTGAGATTCCCGCTGTGTCGGGCATTCCCTGGGCCGACCTGCTGGTGGAAGCGGGGCGCATGGTGATTATCGACGGCGATGCCGGTACGGTCACACTGAACCCCTCGCTCCGCGACATTAAAGAACATGAGATGCGTCGCAGCGCGCGGAATGCCCGCGATGCCGAATTGCAAGGCCTGCGTGAGCTCGCGCCCATCACGCGCGATGGCAAACATGTTTCCCTGGCCGCCAACGTTGAGTTGCCCTCCGAGTCGGCGAGCGTGCTGCGCCATGGTGCCGGCGGCGTGGGCTTGTTTCGATCCG
>JBIIWL010000104.1:0-6592 GCA_044338885.1 Fibrobacteria bacterium | reverse complement strand
GGCAAACGAGCCCAGCAAGATCATCATGAACACGACGCCACTGGCACCCATGAGGCCTGTGTTGAAAAACAGCGTGTTCAAAACGCCCGTCACCAAGGCGGTGATGAGAATCATCACCACCAGCGAACGTGCCCCATACTTCTCTTCAAGAATCGGACCGATCAATAGAATGACAGAAAAATTGGACGCAAGGTGCGCCAAATCTTTGTGGCCTAACACATGAGACACAAGCCGAAACCACGAGGCGAACGACTTGTAGTCGAAATCGGGAAGGGCGGCAAAGTAAGTCGCCGCCAGGCCGCCTCCCGTCCACGCGTTGCCAAGGTGGACGAGGAACGCGAGCAACGCGAACGTCAAAACGACGGGCGCGTTGTAGGTGGGAATCCAGCGGATGGACATAATGAAGCGTTCAGCGGTCAGCTCTCAGCATTCAGCGAACGCAACCTCCGGGCTTCTTTGTGTTCCTGAACGCTGACTCGCTGTCAGCTGTCCGCTAACGTTTCATCCGCATCAAATCGTAGGCCAAGAGACCGTGAGCCACGGCCACGTTCAGCGATTCGACCATACCCTTCATGGGAATGCGCACCGCGATGTCCGCCTGATCGATCAAGTTAGCACCCACGCCGCCGCCTTCGCTGCCGAACAGCAAGGCGACCTTACGGCGCAACTTGGCTTGGTCGAGGGAGATTTTGGCATGCGGCGAGGTCGCCACGATGGTAAAGCCCTTGCTGCGCAAGAAATGAATCTTCATGGCAAGGTCCTCACCCGTCTCGAGCGGCATGCGCAACAGCGCCGCCGCGGAAGCGCGCACAACCTTGGGGTTGTACGGGTCGCAGGTGCCTTTACCGAGTACGACGGCATCCATACCCAGAGCGGCCGAAGTGCGCAAGATAGCGCCCAGGTTGCCCGGGTCTTGTACGCCGTCCAGCAAGGTCACTGAATTAATGGTGGCCCAATCAGGGCGCAGCGAACCAAAGTTGGCGATCGCCACGATGCCTTGCGGCGCTTCGGTCCCACATAGTGCGGAAAGGTCTGATTCGGCCACGATGCGCGTACGCACGCGCAATTCGTCCAAACGTGCCTTCAGTTCCGCATTATCGAATCCATCAGCGATGAGTACGGTATGAATGATGTCGGGCGAATTCTCGGCCACGTCAGCCACATTCTTCGCGCCTTCGATGATGAAACGCGATTCTTTGTGACGACCCTTTTCGGTCAGCAGCGGCAAGAACTTTTTAATGTCGGGCGAAAGCTCCGACACGAAAGCGGGGGCCGAACGCGTGGTCGCGTCGCGGCTACCCGGGTAGCCGCCACCCGAACCGCCGTAGGGACGGGCTGGACGGTCACCGCCACGGTCAGAGCCGTACGGTTTGCGCGGGCCTGAACTGCCAGCACCAGCGCCATACGGGCGTGCGGGGCGGTCGCCACCGGCACCGGCGCCGTAGGGGCGAGACGGGCGGTCTGAGCCGTAAGGCTTACGCGGGCCGGCGCCACCGGCACCGGCACCGGCACCGTAGGGGCGCGCAGGACGATCACCACCAGCTCCGGCGCCGTAGGGGCGCGCGGGACGATCACCACCGCCACCCGCGCCATAGGGGCGGGACGGGCGGTCTGAACCATAAGGGCGAGACGGGCGATCGCCGCCGCCGAATGAACGTGACGGACGTTCGCTGTCCGCGCTGCGGTCGCCATAAGGCTTGCGCGGGCCGGCGCCACCGGCACCGGCGCCATAGGGGCGAGACGGGCGGTCGCCGCGATCAGCACCGTAAGGTTTACGAGGGCCTGAGCCGCCGGCGCCTGCCCCGTAGCGGGGGGCCGGGCGATCGCCTTCCTTCGGGCGGAAATCGCTGGCAAACTTCTTACGGGGGGCATCGCCAGCCTCGTAAGGCTTGCGGGGCGTGCGCGGTGCATCAGGGCGTGCGCCGTGCTCTTTGCTTTTAAAGCTCGAGGGCAACTTGCCCTCACGTTTGGGGCCTACGGGGGGACGCGGTGTGCTCTCACCATAATCGCGCGGCGTGCGCGGTGCCGATGCGGCACCCTCTTCGGACGACTTCTTACGGGGCTTCGATTTGAAACCGGAGAGATCGAAATCGCCCCCGGAGGAGGGATTATCGGATGCTGCGGTCATTATTTACCCACTGAGGAAATCTGGTTCAGTAATTCAACGGCCTTCTTATGAATGCCGGTCTCGTCCATGCCGTGGATGCGGTGAAGCACCGGCACCTCGCCATGAGTGACGAATTCGTCAGGCAGGGAAACGTGAGCCACAGGCATTGCGCTGCGGCCTAAGTCGCCCATCAAAATCAGCACCGAGGTGCCATAGCCGCCGTGGAGCACGTTGTCCTCAACGGTCAGCACCGCGCGGTGACGCGCAAACAGCGCCTCGTAGGCTTCGGGGTTCAAGGGCTTCACGGTACGCACGTCCACCACCGTGGGTCGATGACCTTCAGCGCGCAAGCTTGCGGCGGCTTTTTTAGCATAGGCCAGCATGGGGCCGACGGCGAGGATGAGTACATCGTCGCCTTCTTCAACCACCTTCGGGATACCGATCGGCAAGGTCTCAAACGGAAGGTGCTCGTCCGGCGCATAGGCGTTGCCGCGCGGATAACGTACGGCGATCGGGCCATCGTCATAGGCGAGCGCGGTATGCAACAAATTGCGAAGTTCTTTTTCGTCCGAGGGCGCCAAAATCACCATGCCCGGGATCATGCCCAAGTAGCTCAGGTCCATCGCACCATGGTGCGTGGGGCCATCCAAGCCGACCAGGCCCGCGCGGTCAAGCACGAAGGTCACGTTGAGGTGCTGAAGCGCCACGTCGTGCACGATCTGATCGAAAGCACGCTGCATGAAGGTCGAGTAGATGGCGACCACGGGCTTGAGGCCATCGCACGCCGCGCCGGCGGCGAAGGTCACCGCGTATTCTTCCGCGATGCCCACGTCGTACACGCGCGTCGGCAAGGCTTTGGCCATGATGTTGAGGCCACACCCTTCGGGCATCGCGCCGGTGATGCCGACAATGCGACGATCCTTTTGCGCCAGCTCGGTGATCGCTTCGCCGAACACCTTGGTCAGACCCGGCGTCGGGGCCGGAGCGGCCTTTTGCTTCCCTGATTCGATGTCAAACGGATTTGAGGCGTGCCATTTGATAGAATCCTGTTCCGACAATTCCCACCCGTAACCCTTGGTCGTCACGACGTGGATGAGGTTCGGGCCGGGCAGCTCTTTCACCGCCGCAAGAATTTCCAGCAAGGCTTCAATGTCGTGGCCATCGACCGGGCCGAAGTAACGGATACCGAGGTCTTCGAAGAAACCGCCGGGCACGATCATGCGACGCAATCCGCGGTCGGCGCGCGCCATCAGCTTTTGAATGTGTTGGCCCTGCGGCAGCTTGCCTGCCAAGTCCCAGAGTTCGTCTTTGACCTTATTGTACGTGGGGTTCACGAGAATGCGGTTCAAATACTTGGAGATCGCGCCCACATTCTTCGAGATCGACATTTTGTTGTCGTTGAGAATGAACACGACCTTCTCGTCGATTTCGCCGGCGTTGTTCAGCGCCTCATAGGCCATGCCGCCGGTCATCGAACCATCGCCGATGATACCGACCACGTTATAGTCTTTGCCCAGTTGCGTGCGCGCAGCGGCCATGCCGAGCGCGGCCGAAAGCGAGGTCGTCGCGTGGCCTGCACCGAAGGAGTCGTACGGGCTCTCTTCGCGCTTTAAAAAGCCCGAGAGGCCGCCGAACTGTTTGAGCGTATGAAATTCTTTATAGCGACCGGTCACCAACTTGTGAGGGTAAGCCTGGTGTCCGGTGTCCCAAACCAGCTTGTCCTCGGGTGTGTTGTACACCACGTGCAAAGCCAGCGTAAGGTCCACGGTACCGAGGCTGCTCGCGAGGTGACCGCCCTTGGACGCGACCTGACGCACGATGGTATCGCGCATTTCACCGGCCAGAACTTTAAGTTGATCGACGGAAAGGCCTTTAAGGTCGGCCGGAGAATTGATGTTTTCAAGCATGCAGCGGGGTTCCGTCAAACTGGTTCAATGAACGCGGGTGAAAATGTAGCGGGCCACTGATTCCAGGGCACCACCATCAATGGGCAGCGCCTGCAAATCCGCCACGGCGGATTCGATCAGTTCCACCGCGCGGCGCTTGGACTCTTCAAGTCCGATCAGCGAGGGGTAGGTTGCTTTGCCGTTCTCCAAATCAGAGCCGGCATCTTTGCCAAGCACTTCTGTGGTCTGTTCAAGATCGAGGCAATCGTCAACGATCTGAAAACTCAAGCCGATTTTGTAACCGAAGCTCCGTAGAGCTTCAACCACGTCGTGTGGTGCATCAGCCATTTGAGCGCCGAGCACGAGCGAACCTGCAATCAGAGCCGCCGTCTTGTGGCGATGGATGTAATCCACCGTCTCCAAATCCACGACTTGACCTTCGCTTAAAATGTCGACCACTTGACCGCCCAGCATGCCGTTGGAGCCGAGTGATTGCGCCAACGTGAGCACACAATGCGCCTTGCCCGTGGCGGCAACGAGCTCAAAAGCCTGCACAAGCAGGGCGTCGCCCGCCAACACGGCCATGGCTTCGCCAAACACTTTGTGGTTGGTCGGACGTCCGCGACGGAGGTCGTCGTCATCCATACACGGTAAGTCGTCATGGATCAGCGAAAAGGTATGGACCATTTCCAGCGAACAGGCCGCCGGTAAAATGGCATCGCCGGTGCCGCCGCAGGCTTCATAAGCTGCGATGCACAAAGCGGGGCGCAGGCGTTTTCCCCCCGCAAACATCGAGTACCGCTCCGCCTTGTGCAGCGTTGTGGGGACAGATGTTTCAGCAGGAAGCAAACGCTCTAGAGCGCCGTTGACACGGTCGGAGGCGTACCGGAGGAATTCCTCCGCCGGAGGTACTGTATTCGTTTTTATAGATGTCATCGAGATGGGCGGGGAACCCCCCGCAGCGGGGCCAAAACTATTAAAAACGGGCGGTCTTATCCCGAATTTCGGCTCAGCGACACCCGAAGTCTCTAAAATGAACGGATTAGGCGTATGGCCAGCCCGATTCCTCACCGAAACCCGCTCTTTAGCCCGGGTCCTCCGTCCCTCACAAAGATCTTGGGGGGGGAGTTGGGGGCGGCCCACCGTAACCGGTGGAGGTGAGGCGCAGGTGGTTTGATGCGGCGATCGACCGGGCGCGGGGTCAGTACGAATCGCCGCCGAATCGGCCAAAAACTCCCGGGTCCAAATCGTAGCGCTGCACGACCGGAATCACCCCGGCCGCATATTTCGAAAACCCGCGACGGCGCAACTCAAAATGACGGATCAAATCGAGCATCCAGCTGGGAACATAAGCCGTGTAGCACTTGAGTTCCAAAATGACATTCGTATCGGGGTCAAACAGCGGCTCAATATCCGAAGGTGTCATTTCCGAATCGACGGGGATGGGGTCGAAGGTGTCACGCGGGGCATACTCAAGGCCACGGTCAAAGGTGACCCGCGCATAATCGTCACAGTGCGAAATAAACGCCTTGCGCAAATAGCGGGTCTGCACCCAGGGGCGCACGTTATAAGTGATCGCCTCGCGCCGGCACTTTTCAAGAGCCGGGTCCTCGCCGGGGCGCCCTTCGCCAAATAACACACCTTCGAGCCCACCGTTTTGCAAATCATCCTCACGGATCACCGCACGCACTTTGCGGATGGTATCTCCGTTTTTGTGTTTGATCTCGAAAAAGTACGGCAGCCCGGGGTTATCGCCGTAGGTGCGGATGCGCATGTTGAACCGCTTGGCAGCGCCGCAGGTTTTGGTGCGCAGAAAGATCAAATCCGGCGAATCCAAATACAGGCTGTTGACGCGATAGAACCCATCCTCACAGCGCGCGGAGTACGCATCCATGAAGCAATACGGTTTGATGAAATCAGAAATCGATTCCACCCAATCGCGCGGGATGGTGTACTTCAGCTCATAGCGTTCTAAAACCGCTGGTATTTCGGCTTGGGCGAACGCCGCTTTAATGAGGTTTTGCGGATCACCCGTCATGGCGCGAAACCTTCGAGTGATTCAGACAATACGTTACGCGCTGGCCGTTGGGCCAAAACCCCCGCAAGGTCGGCGGCATCGACGTAGCGGCGCAGCAACTCAAACCGGACCTCCTCGCGCCGTAACACATTTTCCCACTGCGCTTGACGCAAGGTCAGAATCACCAGCGGGTCGGCTGAACCGAGCGCCGTATAGCGGCGTAAACGCGAGGGAATATCGAGCTCGATGTCGCGCGCCAAGAGCGCACTATGCCGTGCCCCCAAAGCGCGCAAGAGTGAAATCTCTTTCCGCAAATCCGCCATGATCTCTTCCCCATCGCGCCGCAATTCGGCCTGACGGTTGGTTTGCTCGGCGCGGCGGCGGACCACCGCGCTGCGGTCGCTGCCGAGCCAGGGCAACCGAAATCCCAATTCGAGAATGTAAGCGCGGTCCAAATCGTATTCGCGGCCACGATCACGGTCTTCTATTTCGTTATAGCGCGTACCGACATCATACCCAAATTCTACGAAGCTGAGAAACCGGCGATTTTCAGATAGGGCCAATCGATATTGGGCATCCGCG
>JBIIWL010000103.1:0-6622 GCA_044338885.1 Fibrobacteria bacterium | reverse complement strand
TCGATGAAGACCTATCAATGCGGGACCTTCTCGATCAACGGTGTGGATGTACGCGTGGGTCGTACCGGGTATACTGGTGAGGACGGCTTTGAATTTTACCCCGAAGCCGACCAAGCCGAAACGCTTTGGAAGCTTCTGCTCGAGGCTGGCACAGCGCATGGCATTTTGCCGATCGGTCTTGCCGCACGCGACACCTTACGCTTGGAATCGGGTTACTCGTTATACGGTCACGAATTGTCCGACACCATTAATCCGCTTGAAGCGGGTTTGGGCTGGATCACCGATTTGGATCGCGACGACAAGGGTGATTTTTTGGGGGGTGATGCCCTGCGTGCCCTCCGCGATGCGGGTGTGGCGCGGAAAATGACGGGCCTCATTATGGATGACCTCGCGATTCCGCGGGAAGGGTGCCCGGTGTGGTCACAGGGCCGTGTCGTCGGGGCTGTGACCTCGGGCACGCTCGCGCCCACGGTGGGCAAGGGCATCGCGCTCGCGCTGGTCGAACCCGAAGCGGCGGTCAAGGGGACAGCCCTCGAAGTCGAGATTCGCGGGACGCGTAAACCCGCCAAGGCGGCGCCGCGTACCTTCTACAAACGAGCCAAGGTTTCCGGGTGAGTTTGCTTAAGCGCACGATGAAGAAGAAGCCGAAGCAGGCTGCGGGCGCCGCCCGTGTGTCGGTTCAGGCCTCCGCCAAAATGTCGGCCAAGATGTCTGCAAAAGCGAAGCCTAAGCCCAAGGGCCGTGGCCGCGCGAAAGCCGAAGAGGACGAAGAGGCAAAGCCCCTGAGCCGTGAGATTCCCGGGCTCATCCTTCTTTCGGTCGTCCTCGTCACCTTCATCGCGCTGATTTCGGAATACGTGCAAGCCGCGGGGAACATCCTCGGGCCCTACGTGGGTTCGTGGTGGGCCGGCGTGCTCAATGGGGCCTTCGGGGGGTTGCCGGTATTGGTTTACCTCGTGGCGCTCACCATCCTTGGTATTCAATGGACCTTTAGTCGCGAAGGTTGGCGCGCCGTGTCAATCGCAGGCGCCACCGGTTTTTTACTCAGCTTGCTGCTGAGCATTCAACACCTCGGTGTCGAAGGGTTGATTCGCGCGGATTACCAAACTTCGGGTGGGTGGCTTGGGAACTTCCTGGCCCAGCGCGTGTATATCCCCGTGTTTGGCACGGGCCACTTTGGGCCTTACCTCGTGACGAGCCTCCTCATTTTCGTGCTGATGGTCTGGGCGTTTCAGATCAGCGTCGCGGCCTGGGTCAAGCGCGGCGCGCATGCGGCCGGCGTCGTCGGCCGCACCATGGCCGAAGGCTGGCGGAGTGCCGAGCGCCCGCAAACGGCCTCCGATTTCGAATTCGAAGACGAGGACGAAGACGAAGAACCCGTGCGCCGGGCTCCGGCACGCACGCCGCGCGCCGCGCGGGGGGCCCAAGCGGCCTTGGCCGCTAAGCCCAACGAGTCGCTCATCCCCACTGCGGCCGATAGCCCCGAAGAGGAACAGGCCAAACTCGAATCACTGCTCGAGCGGGGTAGCCTGGAAGGTTTAGATCCGTTGACCATTCGCAAGTTGCGCGACTTGGCGCAAGAGCGCCAACGCGTGACCGAGCTCAATGATTGGGAAGAGAAAACGCGCGATACCGAAATCGGCGGTCTTTTAGGGCGCACCAAAAAGCCTCTGAGTGCGCCGCCGGCAGACCTCGTTGAAGATGTCGATCTTTTTGAACCCGTCGACGAATCGTCTGATCTCGAAACTGACCTTGAGGACGAGGCGCGGGACGAATCTCCCACGCCCCCCCGCCGCACGGCGGGTAAGGGCAAAGGGGCGGGTAAAAGTTCCGCGAGTAAAAAGGCCCTCGCCAACCGCGCCCCTTGGGATGGGGAAGAGGGCGAAGGCCGCCTCGGCGACGATGGTGTGCTCGCGGCCTCGAACGTGGTGTACGACGACTACCAACTGCCCGACCTCGACGGCATTTTCCCGACGCCGCCCGTGCAAGCGCTTGAATTTACCGAGGAGGAGCTGCTCGAACAAAAGCAGTTGCTCGAAGCCCAGCTCAACAACTTTAAGGTGCGTGGTAAGGTTACCGGTATTCACCCCGGCCCCGTGATCACGCGCTATGAGGTTGAGCTTGCCCCCGGTGAAAAGGTCAACCGCATTAGTGGTTTGGCCGACGATTTGGCTTTGGCCCTTCGTGCCAAAAGCATTCGTATTCTCGCGCCCATACCCGGTAAATCGCTGGTGGGTGTGGAAGTGCCGAACCGAAAAGCGCAGATCGTTTACATCAAGGAAATCCTCACCTCCGAGAAGTTCAACGTCGAACATGACACCCTCAAGGTGGCACTCGGCAAAAACATTTCGGGTGACCCCTATGTGGCCGACCTCACGCGCGCGCCCCATTTGCTGATTGCGGGTCAAACGGGTTCGGGTAAGTCGGTGTGTATCAACAGTATCATGGCTTCGCTGCTCGCGAGTAAATCGCCCGAGCAATTGCGCATGATTTTGATCGACCCCAAGGTGGTTGAGCTTAAGCCCTACGAGAATATCCCGCACTTGCTCGGCCCGGTCATCACAAACCCCGAGACAGCGGTACAGGCCCTGAAGTGGGCCACGCTCAAAATGGATGAGCGCTACGACAAACTCGCCAAGAGCGGTGTGCGCAACATTAAGGGCTTTAACGAAAAGGTGCGCGCGGGCGTGATTCGTGAGGAAGTCGTCTACCACCAATCCGAAGAGTTTGGTGATGGCTTCATCGCCCGGTATACCGACGATGTCGATGCAGAGGCTGCAGCGTCTGCTGGCACGATCTCGCCCTCGGGTGAAGAGATGCCGTACATCCTCATCATCATTGATGAGCTGGCTGACCTGATGATGGTCGCGGGTAAAGAGGTTGAAACCAACATTGCGCGCATCGCTCAAAAGGCCCGCGCGGTGGGTATTCATTTGATCCTCGCGACCCAGCGCCCGTCGACCAACGTGATCACCGGTACGATTAAGGCCAACCTGCCGACGCGTATTGCGTTCCAGGTGGCCAGCCAAATCGACGCGCGGACCATTCTCGATCGTCAAGGCGCGGAAAAGCTCCTCGGCCGTGGCGACATGTTGTTTAGGCCCATTGAGTCGCCCGAACCCGAACGCCTCCACGGGTGCTTCCTCGACGATGCGCAGTGCGAAGCCATCGCGGAAGCCTGCTCCGGGCAAAACGTGAACTTCCCCAAGGTGCGCACGTTTAATGTGGAGGAAGATTCTGCAAGCGGTGGTGGGGAAGACGAGGAGCGCGATGAGAAGTTTATCGACGCGGCCGAAATGGTGGTGCAACTCAAGCAGGCCTCGGTCTCCTTGTTGCAGCGTCGCCTCGGCGTCGGTTACGCTAAGGCGGGCCGTATCGTCGATCAACTCGAGCGCGCCGGTATTGTGGGCCGCGAGCGCGGCTCCAAGCCGCGCGAGGTGCTCATGAACGAAGAAGAGCTGCACAGCTTTTTGAGGTCTCACGAAGCGACAAATGGAATTTAAGGGTTAAAGGCTAGGGGCGAGGAGCTAGGGGCTTGGCTCCATCGGTCGGCTCGTTCCTGCAGTGTTGCAGACCACCTATGGATACAACCCGGTGTCGCACAACGGCCTTTACAACCCGGTGGCCGTCATCCCCACCCCCACAGATCAGGCTTTTGTAGTTTCATGAACCCGGGTTCTAAAACCCAAACAAGGAGTCTCCCATGAGTGATTTACATATCGGTTCGATTGCCCCCGACTTCACGCAGAATTCAAGCCACGGCAAGATCCATTTTCACAAGTTCATCGAGGGTAGCTGGTGCTTGTTCTTTTCGCACCCGGCAGATTACACGCCCGTGTGCACGACCGAGCTGGGCATGACGGCGAAGCTCGCCCCCGAATGGAAGAAGCGCAATGTGAAGGTGCTCGCCCTGTCGGTGGATAGCGAAGAGTCGCACAAGGGGTGGATTCCCGACATCGAAGAGACCCAGCACTGCACGGTGGATTTCCCCATCATTGCGGACGAAGACAAATCAGTGGCCATCGGCTATGGGATGTTTCAGCCCACCGCAAACGACAAGTTCACCGTGCGCTCGGTGTTCTTCATCGACCCGCAAAAAAAGATCCGCGCGATTATCACCTACCCCGCGTCGACCGGTCGCAACTTCGATGAGATTTTGCGCGTGATCGATTCGCTGCAGCTCACCGATGGCTACAAGGTGGCAACGCCCGTGAACTGGAAAGATGGCGAAGACGTCGTGATCGCCCCGGCGTTGCAAGACCCTGAAGATTTAAAGGCACGGTTCCCGAAGGGGTATACAGTCGTGAAACCTTACTTGCGTATGACACCTCAACCGAATAAATAGCGGTCAGCCGTCAGCAAACAGCTAATGGCTAACGGCGAACACAAAAAAAGCGGCTCCTTGCGGGGTCGCTTTTTTTTCGTCGGGAATGTGCGAAAACGGCTTGTGGTGTTTTTGCGTTCAGCTGTTCGCTGACTGCTGACCGCTGTCAGCTATTTCCGTCTAAACGCGTGCGCGACCATGCCCATGTACGGGTGTTGCGATTCGGAGGCGATGGCAGTGACGGCACCGCCGTTGTCGATTTGCTTGATCTGGCCTTGGCCTTGTGGGTATTCAATGCCGGTATAGGTGGCGTAAATGATGTGAGTCGCGCCGATCCACATGCCGCGTTCGATAGCCGCGTAGGCGAGGTTACGCTTGCGTTCCTCAAGGCGTTTGGCCGAGTTGGAAATTTCATAAAAGCAAAAGTACGGGGCGGGGGTGAGGCCTAAGATAAAGCCGGTGGCATACGTCGCCGTCATCACGGGAGGGCAGTAGTAACGGCGCCACGTTTCATTGAAGCTGACAAACCCCAGGCGCCAGTTGTCGAAGTTGCGGCGCACATAGATTTTGCCGAGGTATTCGTATTTCGACTTGTCGAAACGCACGGCGCCTTCGTCGGAGAGCGCGAAATCGTCGGGTGCGGTTTCGATGAACAGGTGCGGGGTTTTATCGGTGGGGTTGATTTGGCCGTGGCGATGGAAGTCGCCGGCAAGGTCGGCGCGCGCTTCAAACACGGTGCTGGCGCACCCGGTTAAGAGTGAGGCAAAGGCGAGGGAACCGATCGTTACGATCCACTTCATGCGATGTCTCCGGGGCCTAAGGCGACTGAACGGATTGACGCCCATGAGATTACGGACGTTGAGAGTGATATAATAGCATCACACCCGGAATTTCGCAAAATAGCGGAGGTATCGCCTCGGTTACAGCATGAAAGGCTACCTTCAGGGTTCATCCCTGAACGATGTCCCGCCTTCAGGCCTCGCGGAGCGCCTTTGGGCTCTCTGAGTGGCCATTTTCAATCGATTCTGTTTCGTTTTCGCCCGTCCCTGGAGTAATAATGGCCCGATCCCGCGCCTCTGATGATGAAATCACCTACGAGTCCATCCGCAAGGAATGCACGGCGCCAAACGAGTATACCACCACGTTGGAGCTCTCCATCGGCACAATCGGGTGTCGGTTCGGCCTTCGCCGTAAATCCGCGCGTATGGATATCGACCTCGGCCCGACGCTGTACAACATCATCCCCGATCGTTGGCGCGAGATCGCCAAGCAACATGATGAGTACGTGCGCACCAATTTCTCACGGCCCGATTGGAAAGACATGACGGCCCAAATCCGCCCCGACGGCTTGTGCATCGACGTGCTGCGTGAAGACATCGAGGAGTGGTTTCAAATGATCCGCGCGCGCCTTGACGGCAAAGAAGGCATGACCGGCGTCAGCCCGAACCAGCGCAAGCGGGGGTGGTGAGGGAGTCGGACGTCGGAAGTCGGATGTCGGAAGGGAACACAGACCCCTAGTGTGTACTGCGTTTGCTGAGAGCTGATTGCTGACAGCTGAAGGCTTTTTTGGGGTGCTCTCTCTGGCCTTCGGGATGTGCGCCGCGACATATTCTTAAGGCCTTTGCTTGCTGACCACTGAATGCTGAAGGCTGATCGCTCATAAGGACCTCTCTCATGATGACCATCTATGTCGACGCGGATGCGTGTCCGGTGAAGGACGAAATCTATCGCGTGGCGGCGCGGCATAGCGTGCCGGTCGTGGTTGTGGCCAATGCGCCGATGCGGATGCCGCAGGGGACGGAGGCCGCGCTGGTGCGGCTTGAAGTTGTGGGTCAGGCCTTTGACGCAGCCGATGATTGGATCGCTGAGCGCGCCGCCGCCGGCGATATCGTGATTACATCCGACATTCTACTCGCGGGCCGGTGCATTAATGTGGGGTCAGGCACGGGTGCGTTTGTGCTCAGCCCCACCGGTAAACCGTTTACCGAGGATAACATTGGAACCGCGACGGTGACCCGCGAACTAATGGCCGACATGCGCGCCATGGGTGAAATCCGCGGCGGCCCCCCGCCGTTTCAAAAGAAAGACCGCGGGGTGTTTTTACAGGAACTCGAGAAGATGGTTGTGAAGGGGAAACGCACTTCAGCACGTTTTTAAAAGCGGGTGGCCGCAGTAGACTACAATAACCCGACCTGCTCCAACCCACCGGCCGGCGGCATGAGCCCGAGGTGGCGATAGGCATTCGCGGTGGCCACGCGGCCGCGCGGGGTGCGCTTTAAAAACCCGATCTGCAGCAGG
>JBIIWL010000102.1:0-6623 GCA_044338885.1 Fibrobacteria bacterium | reverse complement strand
TTTCTCGCCCGCGACGAGGTCCAAGGCAACTCCATCCGCCGCGTGCAAATCTTTATGATCGGGTTCGCGGCCTGGTTTGCGGGCTGGGCGGCATATGCCTCAACCGTGCGCTCGTTGGTCTCGCTGGGCGTGGTCGCCGTGTTGATCTTGCATTTTTGGCTTCTTAAGAATGCCATTGCGGGCTTGCGGCAAATGCCCGCCTCACCGGCGACCACGGGTAAAACCGTGGGCGGTATGCTCGGGAGCATGCCCGCGACGGATGCCCTCGCCATGCTTGCCACCGGCGTGGCCATACCCTGGGCGTTGGCCGGTCTATTTTGGATGATTCCGGGCAAATTATTGGTTCGCCGGTTTTATACCACGTGATCGGTTCGTGTATATTACCCGCAACTCTCGGAGGTTCTTATGCGTTTTGTCGCACATTCAGCTTTTATCGCCCCCCTGTTCGCGCTCGTTGCCTTCGCCCCTTCGGTCTCGCAGGCCGAAGACGTCAACCTGAATGCCCGCCCCGAAACCACCACGGTGGCACTCAGCCGTTATTCGATCGGCCCAGGTGTTGGTGTGGTGGGCTCTGTCGCGGGTGATATGACCCAAATCAGTGACCAATTCTTATCGCTCTCGGTTTCGCAGTCGATCCGCTTTCGCGACAATTGGGACCTCGGCATTGACGCCGAGTATTGGGCACCTGGCTCCAACTTCGGTGGCACCATGGCGGTGTCGTACCTGATCGGCAATGCGGCCTTCCGTCCGTTCGTCGGCGTGGGCGCAGGCTTGCGATCGCTCGATTATGACAACGAACCCTTTGGTAAGGGCCTTGGTGTTGAGGGACTCGTGCACGCCGGCATGTACCTCGATGTGCTCGACAACATGCAGATGCGCGTGCGTGTGCCGTATCGCTTTATCGCCAACAGCCATCGCGACCAGGCCGCCGGCCTCGATGTCGCGTTGTTGTTCTCCTCCTCGATGCGTAAGACGAAGGTGAGGAAGCTGGAATATTAGCGGTCAGCTGTCAGCAGTCAGGAAAGACAAACAAAAAAGGCGTCCTTATGGGCGCCTTTTTTGTTGAGACTCTCTGTAACCGGGTGTGCGGCGTATGGGCGACCTATTGATCGCCCTTATCGGGCCGTCCCGCACACCGCAGGGGCCTGCTGCGAGATCCACACGCGGGCGCGGTCTTTCACGTCGCGACTGGCGGACTCCGCCGTCGTGAAATAATACTGGCGGTTGCTACGCCCCGCGAACACGTCGCCCTCGGTTGAATTGGAGGTAAACGTCTGCGTGTGACGCAACGTTTTGTCCACCTCGCGGAACACCGGCGGCTGCCCTTGAACGCTCCGCGTCGTGACGATGATCAAATCTTTTTCACGCGTCATGTAGGTGATATCTAGGCGCGCCGTGTAAGACTTGATCCATTCATTCTTGCCGACGACGCCGTTTACACCCTGGACGAACACCGATTGTGAAGACACTTGGGCCTCAAGTTTCATCGGGTCGGGGAGGGACAGAATGCAGTCCTCGATTTTTTCGCGGGAAATATCGCTCGACCCGTCGGACGTGGCGGTGGCAGCGACGAAGGTGACATTCTTGTTCTCGGTCTTGGTGGCCTGCGCGAAGGCGGCGGGAACCAAAGACGCGAGCACAGCGAGGGCGAGCATGGTCGGGTGTTTCATAGGTGTTTACTCCGGTGCTGGAATTGCTTGTGTAAACTACAAAGGCGGTGCTGTGGGGGAGGAGGGGCCCCTCGTCACGATTTGAAACATGTTGCTGATCCACCTCGGAGCCCGGTTTAGGGAGGGCAAGGGGGCGGAGCTGTGCCATGGTCGAGTCAGGAGACGCGGGAGAAGGGCAACATGGCCTGGAACCCTCCAATTATCTAAACTATGAGCCATATTCTGATCACCCAGAGGTCTCTCATGAACCGTATGACTTTTCGCATTATTGGCTTGTCCCTCGCCACCCTTTTGATTTCGGGTTGCGCCGGCACCAAGGTTGACCGAGTGACCCACGACAGCGTGATCGACCTGTCGGGCCGTTGGAACGACACCGACTCGCGCCTTGTTGCAGAAGAGATGTTGCGCGATTGTTTGGCCGCCTCGTGGTACAACACCTACACCGCCCAGAATAAAACCCCGACGGTGATCGTCGGCACGGTGCGAAATCGCAGCCACGAACACATCAATGCCGAAACCTTCGTCAAGGATATGGAGCGCACGCTCATCAACTCGGGTAAGGTTGACTTCGTGGCCAATAAGGTTGAGCGCGACGAGATCCGCGACGAGAAGGCCGATCAAGCAGACAACGCCTCGGTTGAGACCCGCCAGCAGGCGGGCGAGGAGAGCGGCGCTGATGTGATGTTGATCGGCACGATCAACTCGATCGTCGATAAAGAAGGCAGCAAGTCGGTGGTGTTCTATCAGGTCAATCTTGAATTGGTGAACATCGAAACCAACCGCAAGCTGTGGATCGGCGATAAAAAGATCAAGAAGTACGTGACCAAGAGCTCGACCGGCCTGTAAGGCGCGGTCGCCTTTTTGCTCTCCATGCGCCCGTGGGTCGTCATCGCCGCGTGCGCGCCGCTCCTCTTTTTGACGGGCTGCGCGAACCGCGGCCTCGTCCGCTACGATAAAGTCGTCAAGCGCGCTGCCGCCCAAGACTACTTGGATGCGGTGTCGTTTTTGCGCGCCGATAAAAAAGCGTTGTACGGCAGCCAGAGCGAGTTGTTGTACAACATGGACATGGGCTTGCTCCTGCATTATGCGGGCAAGTATGACAGCAGCATCACCTATTTCGCCCGGGCTGCCGACCTACACGACGCCTTGTTTACGCGCTCGGTCACCAACGAGGCGGCCTCGCTTTTGGTCAACGACAACACACGACCCTATCGTGGCCGTTCGTATGAAGTGTTGTGGTTGCGCGTGTTTCAGGCATTCAATTACCTCGCGCTGAACAACCCCGATGGTGCGCGCGTCGAGATGCGCCAAGCCCAAATGCTCGTCGACGAACTGCGGCGCCGCGCCGACAAGGGCGACTATTACGACGACCCGCTGTATCGCGGCACCGCCGCTCTGATCTACGACCTACTCGGCGAGCGCGACGATGCCGCGATCTCCGCCTACTTTGCGGTCAAGGCGCATCGCGACGCGAAGACCACGGTGCCCGCAGGGCTGGCGACGTTCGCCTGCGGTTTACTAACGGCCGCCGATCGTGCCGATGACATTCGCCTGTTACAACTCGATTGCCCCGCGACCCCGCTGCAAAAGCGCGGCGTGGGCCCAGGAACCGGTGAACTCGTCGTGATCGGACTACTCGGCCGCGCCCCGGCGCTGGGCGAAACCTCGTTCCAAGGCACCTGGATCCGGGATGGTCTGCTGGTCTACAGCTATAAAGGCCCCGACGGTAAAACGGTGACGGATGCGTTGCCCGCGCCGGGTTTACCACCCTCGGAGGCCGAGAAAGCCGGCAAAGGTGGTCGCACGCGCTCAGGCACCACGTTCTCGATCAAGTGGGCCATGCCGTCGCTGCGTGACGTGCCCGTAGAGTCGCAAGTGCTTAAGGTCGCCACCTCATCGATGGCCGACTCC
Organism: Fibrobacteria bacterium; assembly: GCA_044338885.1. Lineage (GTDB taxonomy): Bacteria > Fibrobacterota > Fibrobacteria > UBA11236 > UBA11236 > UBA11236. The sequence continues at coordinate 3,042 of JBIIWL010000102.1, read as the reverse complement.
ACGGTTTCGAATCAGGTCGTCACCGGAGAGGCGTGGGCCAATACGCGCGACTTGCTTGAGCAAGACCTTGCGGAGAATCGTACCGCACTCATGGTGCGTACGGTCACGCGCGTCGTCATCCGCACGCTCGCGTCTGAAAAAGCGAAGTCCGAACTGCGGACCGATAACCCGCTGCTCAATCTTTTAACCAATCTGGGGACCGATTTTTTGTCGGGGCAACTCGAGCAGGCTGATGTGCGTTCGTGGTTCCTCTTGCCGCGCACCGTGCAGTTCGCACGCGTCTCCGTTCCATCGGGTCGCCAAACGGTTCAAGTGGGGGCTGAAGATGGTTCAGGCCGCACAGTTTCAGTTGAGACCCGCGAGGTGGATGTTCCCGCCGGCGGTAAAGCGTTTGTGTTTTTTACATCGTTGAAATAGCGGTCAGCGGTCAGCGCTCAGCCTTTAGCGAACAACAACCGTTTACTAGTGATAAATCCTTGTGTTCTGTTGCTTGCGATTAACGAACAGACAACTTTGTAATCAGGTTTACATCCCGCTGTTCGCTTCTTGCTGAGCGCTGACCGCTGACAGCTGATCGCTTTGCTTACCCCCCCACCACTCGCTCAATCGCCCAGTACAACCCCACCGCGCTGATGAGCAGGCTCAGCGGCACGACAACTCTTTTGAAGTACCAAGGCTTATGGCGAAACCACACGGTGGCCGCAAAGGCGAGGGCGATCACGGTGAGCTGCCCAAACTCCACGCCGAGGTTAAACCCAATCAAAGCGGGCCAAAACCCACCTTCGGGTAAACCGAGTTCGCTGAGCACCCCGGCGAACCCCATGCCATGAATCAACCCGAAGGCAAACACCAAGAGCCACCGCGACTTTTTCACGTTGCGGAAGAACACATTTTCAAGGCCGACCACCGCGATTGACAAGGCAATCAATGGCTCCACAAGGCCAGCCGGTAACGAGAAAATGCCGAGTAAGGCCAGGGCCAGCGTGATGGAGTGCGCGACGGTAAAGGCTGTCACCTGTAATAGCAGGGGGCGTAGCCGTGTGGAGAACAAGAAGAGTGCGACCACGAATAGAATGTGATCAACACCGAGCGGCAGAATGTGTTTGAATCCCAGGCCGAGGAATCGTACAAAGAGGTTTTCGCCAGCTGCTGATGCGGGCTTCTCGCGAACAGCCGCGAGCCGCGCCGCCAAGGAATCTGGTGAGAGCGCGAGCCGCAAGGTTTTATCCACCGTCAACCAGCGGCGCTCAATCAACGTGTCTTTCCAATACACCGAGGTTTCGCACAATGTTTGCACGCCAAATTCAGGAAAGATGGCGGCGGAGAACGTGAGTGAATTGGCCTGTGCGGGTAGGCGACCACCATACGTGAAGACCATAATGGTGTCGTTGGCGGCGAGGCTATCGCGGACCAAATCGTCCTGCGGGCCTGCGCCATCGCGCTTCCATAAAATGACCTCGGGATGCACAACCGAGCGATGATCGGCCTGCAACACAACACGCGACAGCAGGTAATGTGCGGCACGCTCTTGAAAGAGGCGCACCTGCGCCGAGTCAAATCGCACCGGGTTCAGCGAGGTGGCGATGGCGCTTGCCACATCGAGGGAATTCGCGTCGATTTCAATCGTCAGCGAATCGTGGTCGAGCAAACGGATGATCGCTTTGGTCGTACCGCTGGGGTGCGCGCCGGCGGCGGTCACGCCCAGGGCGAGCCAAAGGAGCGCAAACACGGAAGCCAGCCGGGCCGGAATTTTGGGGGTGATCATGCGGGCCAATATAGTAGGGGCGCCCGCCGGGCGTGTAGAACACGTGCGCCCCGCGCGGCTGCTAAGGCGCTAGGGCTTTGATCAGCGTCTTTGTGTGCGTCGCGGTTAGCGCGGGGTAAAGAGGAAGCGCCACGCAGCTGCGCGCCAGGGCGCGCGCTGCCGCGAAGTCGTCTCCACGCCGCGCAAACGGTTTGTAGACCGTAAGGTCAGGGAGCGCCGCGGGGTAATAGACTTGATGGCCGATGCCCTGCGTCTTTAAGTCTTTCATGAACGACGCGCGCCGCGATGATTTTACAACGAGCGCATGCCACGCGGACTCGCCGCGCGCGTCAGGGAGCAAAGGTGTGAGTGATGCGTCGCGCCACAGTGAACCCGTGATCTGCGCGGCTAAGGCCGCGCGGCGCGCGTTGTCGGAGCGCAGCAGTGGTAATTTGTGCGTCAGAAAGAGGGCCTGCACGGCGTCCATACGCGCGTTAAACCCCGCTTCCAGTGGAAAGAATCGTTTTACTTGGCCGTGGTCGCGGAGGCGACGCAAGCGCGTGGCCATCGCTTTCGTCTTGACCAAGATCGCGCCGGCGTCGCCCATGGCGCCCAAGTTTTTAGTCGGGTAAAAGGAAAAACACCCGAAGTCACCGAACGACCCGAGCGGTTTGTTTTTCCAGGTGCCGCCATGCGCTTGCGCGGCGTCTTCAATGAGCGTGATGCGGCCGCGCGATTCACGCGTGATGGTGCGCATGGCGTCGAGGTCCGCTGGGTGACCGAATAAATGTGTGACTAATATCGCACGGGTGTTTTTAGTCACCGCGCGCGCCACCGATTCCGGGTTCAGGCAACCATCGTGCAGGTTGACATCGGCAAATACGGGGCCCGCGCCGCGGTGGAGCACCGGCCCGGCCGCGCCGGGGAAGGTAAAGGCGGGCACGATGACTTCATCACCTGGGCCAATACCGGCCGCAACCATCGAAAGTTGAAGCGCCGCGGTGCCGCTCGAAACCGCCACGCACTGGGGGGATTGCATCTGCGCGGCGAATGCGCTCTCAAAGCCTTCGATCACCGGCCCGCCGATAAAGGCGCTTGAGCGATATAAAGCCTTCAGATCCCCAAAAAAGGCCGCTTCAACCCGCTGATTACCGGCATACAGGTCTAAAAAGGGGACCGAGGGGGCCGAATTGGTGGGGGATGGGGGCATATGAGGGTCACAAGGTAGGTAAGGGTGCGTAAGGGCGAGCGACTGCTCGCCCTTCGTAGCCCAAACGGGGGGGGGGGCGGGGGGCGGC
>JBIIWL010000004.1:0-20582 GCA_044338885.1 Fibrobacteria bacterium | reverse complement strand
AATTCCGAGCGGCAACCCGAACAGCATAGAGAGAAAGAACCCCCAGAAAATCACACGGCAACTATGCAGCAAACTTTCGTGCAGCCATAAATCGCCTTGGCGGGCGGGCGGCGTTTTGAACGCGGTATAAAAGGCGCGCGCCACTTCATGTGGGGCCGGCAGGTAAATTGGATTTTCGCGCGTGCCCGTCGCCAGTTGTTCGGGATCGGTACCCGCGGCCATCAACTCGGCATTGCGCGCCGCAAGGTCGGCACGTTCAACCAACATGCCTTCGGCGAGGTAGTCCAGAGTGCCGGGTACGCTTTCATCACCGGCGTTGGTGATGAGTACGAGCGGGTGCCAGAGGAAGGGGAGGTAGCTGACCGCCGACCAGAGAACGAGTGGCAGTACGAACGCGAGCACAAGCAGAAAGCGGCTACGCCCAGCGGGCAGATCTTTCCGGATCTGCAGCCAAGGAGTCGGTTTACCGCGAGAAGCTGTTAGCCCCTGTGGCGGTGGTTGGGTCGTCATTGTGAACCAAGCTCCAGACGACGGTGACGGCCCAAGCAGAGCGGAACACCGTTGCGTCTTGTCATTTCAACGCGGTCCCTTTCAGGGCGAATGTTATGGGGCGAAATTCCAAATCGCCCAGATAGCACGCCCCTGCAGGGAAATGGCATCACCTTATTTGGCCAGCTCCATCACCAATGACGGATCAAGGTATGAGGCTTGCCCTTGCGAGGTCTTGTACACTTCGTAGTCGAGGTTGAACTTGTCCACCACCTTGTTCGAGTGGTACAACGACGTCAGGTCGGAACCTTTTTTGAAATGTTTGACGTTCCCGGCTTTGCCGAGGATGTACGTGCCCTTGAGCAACTTGGCGTATTCGGGGCCCGAGAGGCCGACGCGCGCACCCATGATTTTACTCACCTCATCCTTGTTCTTTGGGTCGTTCACGTAGTCGGCGATCTTAAACCAAACTTTTACGACCTTTTTCCACTCGGCGCGCTTAGCGGCCAATGATTTCGGGCTCACGGCGAGCACGTCGTAAATGAGGCCCGGTGCGTTCGCGCTGGAGTAGATGGCTTTCGAACCCGGCAGGGCCTTCAGGGCCTGTCCGCTGTTCGGTTGCCAGGCGACAATAGCGTCCACCGTTCCGCCGCCAAGCGCCTGAGGCGTTTGGTCGGTGGGCATGTTCACGAGCGTGACGTCACTTTCTTTCAAACCGGCGGACTCAAGCGCTTTCAAAAGCAGCAAGTGGCTGACGAAGCCGACTTCAACGCCGATCTTTTTGCCCTTTAACCCTTTGACATCTTTGATGCCGGGCTTGGCCACGACCATATCGTTACCGTTGCTGTAATCGTTGAGTACGATCGCCACGCTCTTCGCACCGGTTGCGCCGGTCACGAGTGCATCACCATTGGTCATGGCCACAGCATCCACCTTGCCAGCGGCAAAGGCATCCATCGAAGGCACATATTCGAACCACAAAAATTCAACGTCGACACCTTCGGCTTTGAACCAACCCTTTTGCACGCCGACATCCCATGCGACCCAGCCGGGCCAGTCGCTATAGGCGATTTTGAGCGGGGCGGCCTGCGTGAGCGAGGCGGAACCCATGAGGGCGGCCAAGGCCACAAATGCGAAACTTTCGACGCCACTGAGGCGGCGGACCTGTCGGAGGGCGGTTTTGAAAGCGGACATAAAGGCTCTCCTACCAGCGCATTGAAACTGGAAACTGAAGTGCGGACGAACTCCGTCCGTGGAGTTGGTTAGAACAAAAAGCATGCCTGTGGCAAAATGTCACTCGATGCAGGTTTTTTCCAAAATGACAGGTGATTTGTCACTTTGGAGATGCAATAAGATCGACAATTATCGACATCTCTCTCTTTGACCAAAAATGTCAGGGTATTGTTTGGTGGTTAAAGGGCCCCGAGCCTGAGGAGGCACACTCGGGACCAAAGCACGGGGCCCGGGTCACGTGGGGGCCACCGGGTGAGGGCGGGGCGGGTTAAGGCCGTACCCTTGCAAGACCTCCCGAAAGCCGGGATCATCACAGCATCACAATATCACAGCATTAGAGCGCGGCTCTCGAACTTTGTCAGAGTTTATCGACACAGCCTTTTCAAAATTTCCGTATGCTGCGGGAACTGGGCGATCAGTTCGTCGCGCTTGGCCATTTCGAATTTGGCAAAGTCAAACGCCGGTGCCACGGCGCAGCTCACAAGTGCGAAACCAGTTTTGCCAGGGAGCTCGGCGGCGAACCACGTGCCGGGCTCAACGACAAACGACAAGTGTTGATCAACGCCGCGGCCGAGCGTGCGCGCGCGGTAGTTGCCGGCTTCGTCGATTTCATGAACCGTCAACGGTTCGCCGTCGTGGTAGTACCACAGCTCAGGGTAGGCGATACGATGAAAGCCCGAGTAGTCGTCGTCTTGCAAGAGGTAGTGGATCGATGTAACGGCGGATGTGGGCGCGTCGTCACCATCGGGCGTGACAGTAAACGACGCGCGGTACGTCTCGCGGTAAAACCCACCCTCGGGGTGAGGGGTCAGGGCGAGCCGGTCGATCCAGTCCTGCGCGTTCACCACTGCCAATTAGTCCTTCGTCACCTGCGCCCCGAGCCAGGCGAACTGCGCTTGATGCCAATACGGGTACGCGCGCGGCTTGGCGCTCGCCGCATCAAGCTTGGCCACCTGCTCAGGCGTAAGGGCCCAGCCCACGGCACCCAAGTTTTCGCGCAACTGTTTTTCGTCGCGCGCGCCGACGATCACGGTTGAAACCGTAGGGCGGCGCAACAACCAGTTGAGCGCCACTTGCGGCACGGTCTTCCCGGTTTCTTCGCCAATCGCTAAAAGCGCATCCACCACGGTGTACAAATACTCGTCATCGATCTGGGGCCCTTTGTCGATCACCAGTTGGCTGTTGAGTCGGCTGCTCTCAGGCTTGGGCGCACCGCGCCGAATCTTACCGGTGAGCCGGCCCCAACCCAGAGGGCTCCAAATCACACCCCCCACACCTTGATCAACACCGAGGGGCATCAAATCCCATTCGTAATCACGACCAACCAACGAATAATACGCTTGGTGTGCCACATAGCGCGCCAGGCCATGGGCGTCGGAGTGAGCCAGTGATTTCATGATGTGCCAACCCGAAAAGTTGGAGCAGCCGATGTAACGGATTTTGCCCGCGGTCACAAGGTCATCGAGTGCGCGCAAGGTTTCTTCAATCGGAGTCGTGGCGTCAAAACCATGCAGCTGGTACAGGTCGATATGATCGGTGCCCAGTCGCTTCAGGCTCGCCTCAACCGCGCGGAGAATATGCCACCGCCCAGACCCACCACTGTTCGGGCCTGTGCCGAAGCGGAACGTTCCCTTGGTTGAAATCAACACCTCGTCGCGGCGGCCTTTGATCGCTTGGCCCAAAATCTCTTCCGCCGCACCTGATGAATACACGTCGGCCGAGTCGAACATGTTCATGCCGGCCTCGAGGCAAATATCCACGAGGCGCGTGGCCTCCTTCACATCGGAGGCGCCCCATTGGCTGAAGAACGCCCCGGCCCCGCCGAAGGTGCCGGTACCGAAGGTGAGTTCAGGGACGCGCAGGCCCGAGCGGCCGAGTTGACGATATTCCATGGGGGGTCCTGTCGAAGAATGTTGAACAAATTTAGCCGCTGAAGGAACGCCCGGTGGGCGTTCGAAAACGTATTAGACGCAAGTCATCGTGCTCCCCTCTCCCTACCCGGGAGAGGGGGTGGGGGTGGGGAGAGGGCAACCCTCACACCTCGACATGTGGGCAAAACGTGTGAGACCGTTGCTCGGTGACCGGCTTCATTGTGGACGTAAAAACAAAAAGGGACACGCTCGCGCGCATCCCTTAAAGTTTTAGGCTCCGCTGACGCGGAGTCGAAGGGTCAGCTCTCGCTTAGCCCTCGACGCTATCCGCGAGCAGCACACCCTTGTCGTGGCTGAACTCGAAGAACCCGCCGCTGATTTGGAAGTGATGTTCCTTCTTATCAGCGATCACGCGCGCGGTACCGGCCACGAGGGACGACAAAATCGGCGCGTGGCCTTTGAGCACCTCGAACGAGCCGGCGGCGCCAGGAACCATCACGCTCTCGGCCTCGCCGTCGAACACGGTCTTTTCCGGGGTGAGGATCTGCACCTTCATGACTTAGCCCTGTTCCTTGATCTTGGCGGCCTTGGCGATCGCTTCTTCGATCGAACCCACCATGTAGAACGCGTCTTCGGGCAACTCGTCGTGCTTGCCATCCAAGATTTCCTTGAAGGAGCGGACGGTGTCGGCCAGCTGCACGAACTTACCGGGAATGTTGGTGAACACTTCGGCCACGTGGAACGGCTGCGACAAGAACTTCTGCACGCGACGCGCGCGGTTCACCGTGCGACGGTCGTCTTCCGACAACTCGTCCATACCGAGAATCGCGATGATGTCCTGCAATTCCTTGTAGCGCTGTAAGAGCGACTGCACACCGCGGGCGGTGTTGTAGTGCTCGTCGCCCACAACCTGCGGGTCGAGAATACGCGAGCTCGAATCGAGCGGATCAACGGCGGGGTAAATGCCGAGTTCCGAGATCGCACGCGACAAGTTGGTGGTCGCGTCAAGGTGCGCAAAGGTCGTCGCCGGCGCCGGATCGGTGTAATCGTCGGCGGGCACGTAAATGGCCTGAATCGAGGTGATCGAGCCGTTCAGCGTCGAGGTGATGCGCTCTTGCAAGTCGCCCATTTCGGTACCGAGCGTCGGCTGGTAACCCACGGCCGACGGAATACGGCCGAGCAACGCGGACACTTCCGAACCGGCCTGCGTGAAGCGGAACATGTTGTCCACGAACAAGAGCACGTCTTGGTTCTTGTCATCGCGGAAGTATTCGGCGATGGTGAGGGCTGAGAGAGCCACGCGGGCGCGCGCTCCTGGCGGTTCGTTCATCTGACCGTACACGAGGCAGGTCTTATCCAAAACGCCCGACTCCTTCATTTCGCCGTAAAGCGCCGTACCTTCACGAGTACGTTCACCCACACCGGCGAACACGGAGTAACCACCGTGGTTCTTGGCGATGTTGTTGATCAGCTCCATGATGATAACCGTCTTACCCACACCGGCACCACCAAACAGACCGATCTTACCACCCTTGGAGTAGGGTGCGAGAAGGTCGACGACCTTGATGCCCGTCACGAGCACTTCAGAGCCCGTGCTCTGGTTGGTGAACTTGGGCGGAGACTTGTGGATCGAGTCGAAGCGCTCGGCCTTAACCGGGCCTTCGCCGTCGATCGGATCGCCGGTCACGTTCAAGATACGGCCCAACGTGCCTTCGCCCACGGGCACCGAAATCGGCTTGCCGGTGTTGAACACCTTGGCGCCGCGCACGAGGCCGTCGGTGGTGTCCATCGAAATGGCGCGTACTTGGTGGTCGCCCAGGTGCAAAGCCACCTCGAGCACCAAGTTGTTTTCTTTGCCACCTTCAATGAAGGCGTTGGTTGTTGTCAGCGCGGTGTTCAGCGGGGGCAGCGTCGCGCCCTCGAAGCTCACGTCGACGACGGGACCCATAACGGCGGTGATCGTTCCGTAGTTTTTGTCAGACATTTAGATTCTCCGTTAGCTATTCATTGCCGAGTCATGTTGGGGCGAATAATTATTCGCCCTTACACGTTATCCATTGAGGGCTTCAGCGCCCGAGACGATTTCGATCAGTTCGCGCGTAATCGCCGCTTGGCGTGCGCGGTTCATGGTCAAGCTCATGGAGCCGATCAATTCTTTGGTGTTCTTGGTCGCGTTATCCATGGCGGTCATACGCGCGCTGTGTTCGCCCACGGCGTTCTCCAGCAACGAGCGGAACACCTGCAACGTCACAAGGCGCGGCAACAAGTCGGCGAGCAAAATCTGCTCGGCCGGCTCGAAGATGTACGTGTCGCGCGTGCCGGTTTTGGAGGCCGTCTTGGTAGCAGACGGCGCGGCAGGGGCCAACGGCAACAAAGGAACGAACACCGGCGTCTGTGAAATCACGCTGTTGAAGCGGTTGTACACGAGCACCACGCGATCGACCTTACCATCCAAAAAGTCACTGATCAACGCGTTTGCGATGAAGGTGGCATTGGCGTAGGTGGGGGTGTTGACCGCCTCAAAGCTTACGGCTTCGAGATGACCATCTTGAGAGGTACGCGCGATGAAATCGCGGGCGCGGCGGCCAACGCCGAGTGCCTCGGGGGCTGCGGTGTCAACCGGGCGTCGTGCGAAGGCGCGAAGCAGGCCGTTGTTGAACGCGCCGGCGAGGCCGCGATCCGAGGTCACCACGACGTAGCGCGTGCGCTTCACGTCACGAACCTGCAACAGCGGATGCTCGGGCGACTCGAGCGCAGAGAGCACGCGATCAAGCGTCTCTTCCATACGCTCAGCGTACGGCTTGGCGCGCGTGTACGCATCTTGCGCACGCTTCAGCTTGGCCGCAGACACCATCTTCATGGCCGCTGTGATCTTGCTGGTGTTCTTCAGCGCCTTAATGCGGAGGCGCAGTTCCTTGATACCGGCCATTTGATTATGCCGCCACCGTGAACTGTTTGCCGAACTCGGTCAGCGCGCCTTTGAGGCGACCCAAAAGGTCGTCGTCCATTTTCTTCTTGTCTTCGATCTCGTTGAGCAGATCGCCGAAACGCAAGTCGATGAACTGCAGCATTTCGCTCTCGTAGCGGCTGATCTGCGAAACCGGAATTTCGTCAGTGAAACCTTGGCTACCGGCGAATACCGTCACGATGGTCTTGGAGATGCGGTACGGCTGATATTGACCCTGGCGGAGCAAGCGCGTGAGGCGCTCGCCACGGGCGAGCTGACGCTGCGTGGCTTTATCGAGGTCGGACGCAAACTGGGCGAACGCCGCAAGTTCACGATACTGAGCGAGCGTCAGACGAAGCACACCGGCCACCTGCTTGGTCGCCTTAATCTGGGCGTCACCACCCACGCGCGACACCGACAGACCCACGTCCACTGCCGGGCGTTGGCCCGAGGCGAACATGCCGGCGTCCAAGAAGATCTGGCCGTCGGTGATCGAAATCACGTTGGTGGGAATGTAGGCCGACACGTCGCCCGCTTGCGTCTCGATGATCGGCAACGCGGTGAGCGAACCGCCGCCTTCTTCGGCCGACAACTTCGCGGCGCGTTCAAGCAGGCGGGAGTGGATGTAGAACACGTCGCCAGGGTACGCTTCGCGACCCGGCGGGCGACGGAGGAGCAGCGAGAGCTGGCGGTAGGCCTGCGCTTGCTTGGTCAAGTCATCGTACACCAGCAGCGCGTGGCCGCCGTTGAACATGAAGTATTCGCCCATGGTCGTGCCACAGTAGGGCGCGAGGTATTGGAGCGGTGCGGAGTCGGACGCGCTGGCGGCCACCACGCAGGTGTATTCCATCGCACCGGCGGCGCGGAGTTTTTCAACGACGAGGGCGATCGTGCTCTGCTTTTGGCCGATGCCGACGTAGATGCACTTAACGCCCTTGCCCTTTTGGTTGATGATCGTGTCGATCGCGATCGCGGTCTTGCCGGTCTTGCGGTCACCGATGATCAACTCGCGCTGACCACGGCCGATCGGGATCATGGTGTCGATGGCCTTGATGCCCGTTTCGAGCGGCTCATGCACGTTTTGGCGGCGGATGATGCCGGGCGCTTTGAGTTCGATGGCGCGCATGTTGGTGCGGTCGAGAGCCGGACCGCCGTCGATCGGCTCACCAAGCGCGTTGATCACGCGGCCGAGAATCGTTTCGCCGACCGGTACCGAAGCGATCTGCTTGGTGCGGGTCACCGTATCGCCTTCGCGCACGGAGGAGGCGTTACCCAAAAGCGCGATACCCACGCTGTCGGCTTCGAGGTTCAGCACGAGGCCGGTCACAGTACCCGAGGTACCCGCGATCTCTACGAGCTCGCCGGCCATGGCCTGGCTCAAGCCGTGTACGCGAGCGATACCGTCACCGACCTGGAGGACGGTACCGGTCTCGTAGCTGTCGGCCGCCAAGTTGAGGCTTTCGAGCTGCTGCTTGAGGAGTGAGCTGATTTCGTCGGGTCTGATCTGCGTTGCCATGTTGTGTTCCTATGTCTTCCTGTGTCTTGTGACCGGGCTGTCGACGATGCGCGTTATGCGACCGCAAGGCGGCGGCGCGCGCCGTCGAGCTTGTGACGCAGGCTGGTGTCCGTGACGAGTCCGTCTTCCTCGATGCGGAAACCCGCGATCAAGGAGGCATCGACTTCGTTCTCAAGTAAATACGTGTGGCCGGGGTTGCGCGCGGCAAGCCCACTCGCCAAAGTTTCGAGTTGCCCCGCATCCAGCGCGGTAGCACTGGTCACGATGGCGCGGCGCACATTGCGCGCCGACTCTTCTAGCTGAAGGAAGTACTCGACAATCGCGGGGAGCAACGCGAGTCGCCCTTTGAGTTCGAGCAGTTTCATCAGGCGCTGCAGGGGCTCCGAAGCCTTCTCGAGCAACGGGCGCAGAATCTGCGCACGCTGTTCTTCGGGCAACGCGGCCATATTCAGCACGCGCTCCAAACCCTTGGTTTGTGCGAACGCCGCGAGCACCGCCACAAATTCTTCACGCAGGGCGGACGCCCCGCCGTGTGTGCCGGCGTACTCGAACAGCGTCTTCGCGTAAACGCGGGCCGCCTTCGGGAGCTGTCGAATCTGTCGCGCCATCTCGTCTAATCCTTACTTCGTCGGTTTCGCGCCAGGCGAAACGTCCTGAATCAATTGATCCACAAGCGCGCGGTTTTTGGCGTCGTCCAAGTTCTGCAAGATCAGCTTTTCGGCGATGCCGATCGACAAATCCGCAGTGGTCTTGCGCAACGTGGCAACCGCAGCCGCCGTTTGGGCTTCGATCTCTTGCGTGGCGGAGGCGAGAATGCGGCGCTTCTCGTCTTGGGCCGCAGCCTCAAGACTTTTCTTCAGCGCTTCACCCGCTTCACGAGCACCCTGAATCACCTGCGCCGCTTCGGCACGGGCTTCGTTCAACAAACGAGCCTGCTCGACCTGAAGACGGGCGTTCTCAGCCTGAATACGCGTGGCCTGTTCCAGGCTATCGCGCACAGACGTTTCACGCGCATCGAGTGCGTCGAGAATCGGCGTCCATGCAAACTTCTTCAAGATGAGAAGCAACAGCACGAACGTGATGAGGGCCCAAATGCCCACACCGGGGTTAAAGCGCAATAAGGGTGAGCCTCCCTCCTCCGCGCCGGCCTCGGACGCAGCGTGTGCTGCGCCCGCGAGGACGGTCAGGATTGGGAGAAACGCCCCATAGAGGGAACGGTTCATGCGAACATCCTTTTCCGCGCGAGGCGGATTACTGGCCGATGGCGAGGAAGCAGACGACGACGGCGAACAGCGAAACGCCTTCGACGAAGGCGGCGGCGATCAGCATGGTCGTGCGGATGTTGCCGGCGGCTTCGGGCTGACGCGCGATACCTTCCAGCGCGGAACCGGCGAGCTTGCCGATGCCGATGCCGGCGCCGATGGCGGCCAGGCCGGCGCCGATGCCAGCGGACAGAGAACCGAGGTTGAGTACTTCGAGTGCCATGATATGCTCCTTGGAGGGATTGAACAGGTTTGAGTTAAGAGTTTCGCGCTTAGTGTTCTTGATGAATGGCTTGGCCGATGAACAGCCCCGCCAACAACGTGAAGATGTACGCCTGGAGGAAGGCCACCAGAATTTCGATCAAGTAGATGAACAAAGTGAACGGCACCAACGGCACGGCGGCCAGGTGAGATTTGAACACGATGATCAGACCAAGCAGCGAGAAAATCAGCGCGTGACCCGCGGTGAGGTTCGCGAACAAACGAAGTGCCAAGGCCACCGCCTTGGTGAAAAGACCGACGAATTCGATCACCACCATGAGGGGCAACAACCAGAAGGGGATGCCCTTAGGAATCAAGTTCGTGAAGTAATGGATCGGGCCGTTCTTGAGAATACCGGCGATATTGAACGTACCGAAAATCATGATGGCGAAGGCCGACGTGAAGTTGATGTTCGAGGTCGGCGTGCCCATACCGGGGATCAGGCCCACCAAGTTCATCGTGAGGATGAAAAAGAAGATCGTCAAGAAGAAGGGGAGCCACTTGCGGCCGTCTTTGGCACCCAGGTTCGGCGTCACCACTTCGTCGCGGATGAAGATCACCATGGCTTCAACCATATTGGCCAAGCGCCCACGCGGTGCAGGGCTCGAGCGGCGCGACACCGGAATCAACAAGATGAGCAACAGCACCGCGGCCAGCAGCATCATAAATACATGCAGCGACTCGCCCATTTGAATGCCGAACACCGTAAAGTTGGGGAAGTAGACCTTCGGGCCCCACGGGGTCACATACCAATAGTTAGCGTCAACCACGTGATGAAGAACGAACTCGCCCAAATCTTCGGCGCGGGCAGAGGCTGCGGACAGCAGAACAACAAGCGCGGCAAGCAGGGCGGGGAATCGACGGATAAAAGTCATTGCGCGATCAACCCCGGGTTGCGGACGATATGACGAACCTCAACGGCCTGAAAGACCACGAAGCCGGCCATCGCCGAAAAAACGAAAGAGTAAAGAGCCGGACCGCGATCGACGATCGCAATCACCAGCAACATCGCCGCCGTGACCATACCCAAACGAGCCATCATCGACATCATGATGAGGCGGATCGGGTCGATCCCAAGACGCAGCTTCAAAATGGCAATGGCCGCGAAAGCGTTCACGGCCATGAGAGCGATCCCCGCAAACCCGAAGCCCACATGGAGCGAGGGCCACAAATACGACAAAACCGCCGTGCCGGAGCACAGGGCCACGAGTGTGAGGCCAAGGGTTTTATTGAAGTCGTTCACGTGATTTTCTTGGGAAGCGCGAGCAAAAACTCGCTATCAGAACGGGCCGAAATATTAGCAACACCTGCGCGGTATTCAAGAGAAATTCGTTCGGAATCATCGCAAAATCAGATGCTTATCGATCCGAACACGCAAAGACACGGGTTTGATTGGGTGGTTTGGGTTAAGGCCTTCGGGCAAGAAGTGGGGCCGACGGGTCTTTAACCCTCTTTTCCCTTCCCTTCGCGATCTAACCGGCGGATAATCTGGTAGATATTGAGCGAGGCTCCCGTAATTCCAACTAAACTACCGGTCAGCGTGCCCCAGGGGGCCCACCCCCAGTTCTGATCAACCCATCGCCCCAAAAGCACCCCCGCGGTGAGCCACACCGCGAGCGAAACCCCCATACCCATGAGTAAACCGAGTTCAGGGGGGATTTTTGGGGTCTTCATGGGGGATGGATCCCTGTGGTCAACGCGTTTTGACGGTGGACGGTAGACGGTGGTTAGTGGAAAAAGATCGTCCTGGTCCTTTGCCATTGTACCGTCCACCGTCCACCGTCTACCGTCCTTGCTTATTCCCGGCCGTCCATCGAGCATTTGCCCTGAAAAATCGCGCCTTCTTGCACAACGAGCTCGCGGGCGATGAGATCGCCCTGTAAAACCGACTTTTCTTCGAGCACCAGCTTTTCTTGCACGCGCACATTGCCGACCAGTCGCCCGGCCAGCGCGGCCCCACGTGCCACCACATCACCCTCAATACTGCCGGTCACGCTGAGAACCAACGTGCCACCCACAGAAACCTGGCCTTTGATCGCGCCTTCCACACGCAAGTCGTGCTCAACGGACATGTCGCCCAAAATGCGCGTACCCTCTCCAATGAAGGTCATTCCGGTAATGGCGTGCTTTGACATGGGGAAACCTCACAAATGAAACGAAGGACAGATGGAATGCTCAATGAGCAATGCTCAATACTCAAATGAACAACGCAACTCTAGGGCGACGACCTTGCAGGCAAATAGGGCCTTTTCCTTGAGCTCGTTCTGTTGAAGTGGAGTTCTCTTGCTTTATTGAGCATTGCTCATTGAGCATTTGAATAACCCCACTATTCCAGATAGGTCAAGGGGTCGACCGCCTTGCCTCTCAAGATAATTTCGAAGTGCAGGTGCGGGCCCAGGCTTCGGCCACTGTTGCCGACCACGCCCACCGGGTCACCCTTACCCACTTGATCACCGGTGCGCACCACCGCCCGCGACAGGTGACCGTAAACCGTTTCAACATCGAAGTCATGGTCGATCCGCACGAATCGGCCGAGGTCGTTGTCCCAGCCTTCCTCCACCACCATACCGCGGGCGGCGCTCACCACAACCGCGTTTTCCTCGGCCATGATATCTAGGCCATCGTGGCGCGGGTCTGAACCCCCGGGTGAAAACCGTTGGGTGACAATGCCCTTGACCGGCCAAATATTGGGTTTCCGCTCACGCGACAGGCCCGCGTCGCGGCCTTCGATGCGGCGGTTAATGCTGCGCAGGTTCTCCTGCCATAAGGGGTCTAGGCCGGTTTCTCCCGCGGATCCGCCCGCATACCGGCCGCTCCCCGTCTCACCGGCTCCCCCCGCAGGGTTGGGGGCTAAAAACGCCTGAAGGATTTCGCGGATCGCGCGCTCCTTTTGGGCCACCTCGGCGATCTCAACTTCCAGTTGCTCCATCTTCTTTTGGCGGTCGAGCAATTCTTGATTGCGTAAGGCCATGTGGTTGGCGAGCAAAACCTTGCCCTGGATTTGCGTCAGCTTGACCGCGGCAAACCCCGCTGCAAATAAGGCCACAACGCTCGCGTAAAACAAGAATTCGAAAAACGGGCGCCGCAGCCGAAACGTCCACGCCTCACCCGACCCTTCAGGAAGGATCTGGATGGTGATAAAGCGTTTCTTTTTAAGAGGAGCCATGGTGGGGAATTGGGTGTGACGAAGAAAGAATTAGGAATATGGGGAACTTGAGACCATAATCCGAAAGGGAAGCCGCGACCGGACCGTTGTTGGAGCGAATTGCCATTGGGGCGATTGGAACTATCGCCCCAATGGTTCGCCCGAACGAGCGGTTAATCCGCCTGCCCGCGACGCAAGGTCTCGATCAGGTTATTCAGATCATCGCGATTCGCGTAGTAGAGTTCGACGGCACCCTTTTTACCGGTCCCCTTGAGCGTAACCTTCATCCCGCTGAGCAAGCGCAGTTCGTCGATAAAGGCGCGGGTATCGGCATCGGGGGCAGACGCCTTTTTAGCGGCCCCCATCTTTTTTTCGGCATCGCGCACATTGAGCGACGACTCCAACACGGCGCGGGCCCGGGCCACTTGCGCGGGGCCTTGAAACTGCAACAAGGCCCGGCCATGGCCGGCGGTCAACTTGCCTTCGCGCACCCAATCGCGCACTTCGGTTTCCAGTTTGAGCAAGCGCATGGTGTTGGTCACCGCCGTGCGGCTCTTACCGACACGTTCGGCCACCTGTTCGTGGGTCAACCCTAAATCGTTCACCAACTGCTCGTAGGCCAAGGCCTCCTCGAGCGGGTTGAGTTGCACGCGCTGCACGTTCTCGACAATCGCGAGTTCGCGCATGTCGCGGTCTGAGACCTGCTCGCGCACCAAGGCGGGAATCGTGGCAAGACCCAGGCTTTGGAACGCGCGAAAGCGGCGCTCGCCCGAAACGATCTGAAAGCCCTGACCATGTTTGCGCAGAAAGATCGGCTGAATCAAACCGCTCAGGCGGATCGATTCGGCTAACTCGCGGAGGTCGTCGGCGCCGAACTCGCGGCGTGGCTGAAACGGGTTGGGCGCAATACGGCCCAACTCGATCTCATGCACCGCGGTCCCCGTTTGCGGGTTGTTGACTTCTGTACCCAGACCCGCAAAAATCGCGTCGAGGCCTTTACCCAAAGCGCGCCGGCTCATCTCAAGGTTCCTTCGTCGGACGAAGCCGGAGCGAGAACGAGAGCGGCATGGCGCCTGAGACAGCGATACTGTAACGACGTATCGCGACGGAACGCAACGTTGGCGCGCGAAGTTCGCAGCCCGGCGGCTCCAGAAGAAACCTTGAGATGTGCCGGCAGACTCATCCTAGGGCTTCTCCAATACTTCCTTGGCGAGTTCCATGTAACGGACGGCGCCGATCGACACCACGTCATACAAGATCACGGGCTTGCCGAACGAGGGTGCCTCCGACAACTTCACGCTGCGCGGAATAATGGTCTTGAACACGTTCTCGGAGAACGTGTTCTGCACATCTTCGGCCACCTGTTTGGAAAGGTTGAGACGGCTATCGTACATCGTCAACACCGCGCCTTCGATAGCGAGGTTCGGGTTCGTGCTCTGCTGCACCAAACGAATGGTGTTAAGCAACTCGGCCAAACCTTGCAGCGCGTAGTACTCGCACTGAATCGGAATCAAAACCGTGTCCGCCGCCGTGAGCACGTTGAGCGTCAAGATGTTCAGGCTGGGCGGCGAATCGATCAGAATAAAATCGTAATCGGACCGGATCGCATCGAGCACGCGCTTTAGGCGACGCTCGCGCTTGTCCTCTTGCAGCAGCTTGACCTCAAGGCCGGCCAACGAACGCGAACACGGGAACAGATCTAAAAAGCCCATGCTCGACTTCTTCACAAAGGTCCGGATTGTTTCCGGTGTCACCTCGGCTTCCGTCAACAACAGGGCGTCGTAAACGTCGTTCTCGAACCCGTCATCAAACCCTAAGCCTTGGGTCGAGTTCGCCTGCGGGTCCATATCCACAAGCAGCACGCGCTTCTCCATCGCCGCCAATGCCGCCGCAAGGTTCACGCAGGTCGTGGTTTTACCCACCCCGCCCTTTTGGTTGCACGCCGCGATGATGCGCGAACGCATGTTACGACTCTCCAGCTTTGGATGCGACGATCACATAATACGTGCGGGGGATGCCCGGAAGCGAATAAGGGTGCGACTCGATGCGGTCGTAACCCGACGGTGCGTCGCTGTAAGGCTCCACCTTAAAGGTCATGAACTGACCC
Organism: Fibrobacteria bacterium; assembly: GCA_044338885.1. Classification (GTDB taxonomy): domain Bacteria; phylum Fibrobacterota; class Fibrobacteria; order UBA11236; family UBA11236; genus UBA11236. The sequence goes on along the minus strand of JBIIWL010000004.1, from coordinate 5,751 downwards.
TGCGGCTTGAGCATTTTATAGGCGAGTTTGGCGTCGCGGTTAAATTCACCAAAAGCGCGACAACATACTACATCCATATGAGACAGGTACACGCGTTCGACGCGCTCCGTCAGAATATGAAAGTTGGGGATGCGCACTTCGCGGATGATCTCCTGCATCAGCGCGCACTTCTTTTGATTCGGTTCGATCGCGAAAAAGTCGATGTCGGGGCACGCGATAGCGAGCGGTAATGACGGCAGGCCAGGGCCTGCGCCCATGTCCGCCAACTTATTCACGTCTTTGAAAAACGGAATCAACTGCAAAGAGTCGACGACGTGTCTCTCCCAAATAAGGGCTTCGTCTTGTTGGCTGACAAGATTGAGATTCTTGTTCCAACGACGATAAATGGATTCCAGCACCCGCAGCTTGCCCTGGATTTTCTCCTCGAAGGAAGACGGGTCGATCAGCAGACCGTTCATAGTGTCGTAAATGTACCACAGAGTTTTCGGGATTCAAGAAGAATATGCGAGAAGGGCCGTGCCGTACAAATTGGGGCACATTTTCATGGGGGTGAGGCGGCCTCTCACCAGGCTCGAGGCCGGGTGTGTTGGGAACTCCGGGTATGGTGCAGAACCGGGTTTCGGGCTGGGTGTTGATTCGATAATTGACCCTAGGCGGAGACAACATGGTCAAGGTCCGACTGATGGGGAAGTCGCCGACACCCTGTCCGGTCGTAGAGCAAAAGCCCTCACCTAAGGTGAGTTGTCGAAGCGCGGGTGGGGGATGCCCCGAATGTTGATTCGGCGCCTGCGCGCCTCATGTGTCGGGTTGGATCTGCGCAATGTTTCACGTGAAACAAGGTCTTAACCGGCACATACCCATGAGGCACGACTGCGCCGAATCAACATTGAATGGGTCGGGGTAGGCCCCTCTTTGATTCGGTCGACTTCAGCAAGCTCACATCACACTCCCGATTTGATTTCGCGGGTGATCCTAAAATCGGCCCGGAGGGGAAAATGGCTGTTCAATAACCCGTTGATGGGGAAGACGCCAACATCAATGTCCGGTCGCTGAGCAAAAGGACCTCACCTCAGGTGAATTATCGAAGCCCCGGATCAGGAGCCGGCACCTTGTCGAAGGACGGACGGGGGGAGGAGCCTAAATGTTGATTCAGCGCCTACGCGTTTCATAGAGTGGGTTGGTCCGCACAATGTTCCACGTGAAACAATCCCTGGAGCGGGGACGGGGCGGGCAAACAAAAAGGGCGCTCGCCAGGACGAACGCCCTTTGATAGGGTAGGGTCACAGGGTCGAATTCGACCCCTAATCCTTATCCATCGACAACACTGCCAAGAAGGCCTCTTGCGGCAATTCAACGGTACCAACCGCCTTCATGCGCTTTTTACCCTCTTTTTGCTTCTCCAGCAGCTTGCGCTTACGGGAAATATCGCCACCATAGCACTTGGCGGTCACGTTCTTACGGAGGGCCTTCACCGTGCTGCGAGAAATAACCCGGCCGCCCACGGCGGCCTGAATCGCCACCTCAAACATCTGCTGAGGGATCAATTCCTTCAGTTTAGAGCACAAGGCGTTGCCCCAGTTATAGGCCTTATCCCGGTGAATAATCACCGAAAAGGCGTCCACCGACTCGCCGTTGAGCAGGACGTCAAGGCGCACAAGGTGCCCCTTACGGTACCCGATCGGCTCGTAATCGAACGACGCATACCCCTTGCTCACCGACTTCATCTTGTCGAAAAAGTCGAACATGATCTCACCCAAGGGGAACTCGTACGAGAGGCTCACCTTGTCGGGGGTCAGGTATTCCATATGAACATAGACCCCACGCTTCTCTTCGGCGAGCTTCATAATGCCGCCGACAAAGTCTTTGGGGACGATGATTTGGGATTTCACGAACGGTTCATCGATGGAGTCGTACTTGCCCGCATCGGGCAGACGGCTCGGGTTTTCGATGGTGACCACCTCACCGTCGTTCAGATGAACGTGGTACTCCACGTTCGGCACGGTGGAAATCACGTTCATATTGAACTCACGCTCCAAGCGCTCGCGCACGACCTCCATATGAAGCAGGCCTAAAAAGCCCACACGGTAGCCGAATCCGAGGGCTTGAGACGTTTCCGGGGCCCACGAAAGCGCCGAGTCATTCAGAGCGAGCTTTTCCAACGAAAGGCGTAAATCCTCAAAATCGTCGGTATCGACCGGGTAAATGCCGGCAAACACCATCGGGATGATGTCTTTATAGCCTTGCAGCTGCACAGTGGCCGGGTTGCGTCGATCGATGATAGTATCACCGATTTTAGTGTCCTGGACGTTCTTGATGTTCGCCACCACGTAACCCACTTCACCCGCCGCCAAGGAGTCGGTGGGGTTGCGGTCCATGGTCAAAAACCCGAGTTCTGTGATCTCGTAATCTTTGTTGGTGGCCATCAGGTGAATCGGAGCCTTGTGCTCTAAAATCCCGTCGAACACACGCACGAAGGCGATCGCGCCGCGGTACGAATCAAACTTGGAATCGAAAATCAGCGCGCGCGGCGGCGCCGTACGGTCGGCCTTCGGCGGGGGAATATCTTCCACAACCCGGTCGAGCAACTCTTTGATGCCGATCCCTTCTTTGGCCGATACACGGGGGATACGGTCCGGGTCATACCCGAGCAATTCGCCGAGGCTTTCGGCGATATCATCCGGGTGGGCCGAGGGAAGGTCGATTTTATTTAAAATCGGCAAGATGGTTAAATTATTGTCAAGTGCGAGGTAGAGGTTACTGAGGGTTTGCGCCTCAACGCCCTGGGTCGCATCCACCACCAAAATCGCGCCCTCACACGCCGCCAACGACCGGGAGACCTCGTAGGTAAAGTCGACGTGCCCCGGGGTATCGATCAGATTCAGGAAGAATTCTTCCCCCTGGAACATATAGCGCATACGAATGGCGTGCGATTTGATCGTGATGCCACGCTCGCGCTCCAGGTCCATATCGTCGAGGACCTGGGCCTGCATGTGTTGCCGGGTAATGGTCGCCGTTGTTTCCAACATACGATCGGCGAGCGTAGACTTGCCGTGATCGATGTGCGCGATAATGCAGAAGTTGCGGATTTTGTCGGCTGCGGGACGCATGCGATTCCTAGGAAAGGGCTGAGAGCCCCTGAAATTAGGTATCGCATAAGGATGCGTCATTGTGAGAGCGGCGATCAGCGGTCAGCGATCAGCGATCAGGAAGAAAATCGGCGGAAAGACTCTGGACTTTGGGCACTGCCGTATTTGACATCTGTTGTTCCTGACCGCTGACCGCTGAAACCCGAATGCTCAGCAGTTATGGCCCCCAACCTTCGATTTTGTATACTTCGAACCCGTTTATCAATCCTGTCATTCGTGTCTGCGAGGAAATTCATGACGCTGTCTATTCTCCGCAAAGCGCTGCCCGTCATTACGGCCGCTCTCATCGCCCTCCCGCTCTCCGTCTTTGCACAAAGTCACAGTGCGGATGATGGCCATGACCATGGCCCCGTCGGCCGCGTGTTTAAGAAGGACTACTCGAATACCCAAAAGATCGTAGCCGAAATCAGAGTGCATGAAGGCACCATGAGATTCGAATTGTTTTTCCGCCAGGCGCCCAACACGGTGGCGAACTTCATGCACCTGGTCGACTCAGGCTATTATAAAGGCACCTCGTTTCATCGCGTGATCCAAGGCTTCATGGCCCAAGGCGGCGACCCCAAGGGTGATGGCACCGGCGGCCCGGGTTATGTCATTGCCGATGAAATCGATGAGAGCCTCAAACATCTGACCGGCACCTTGTCGATGGCCAACGCCGGAGCAAACACCGGTGGCTCACAATTCTTCATCACCCATGTGCCGCAGCCTCACCTCGATGGCCGGCACACCGTGTTCGGCAAAATCATTGCAGGCCATAGCGTGGTGACGCGCATCGAAAAGGGCGATCCGATTCTCGAAATCAAGGTTACCGAAACGAAGAAGCCTTAAAACAGACCAAGGTCTGAGCCGACCCAGCCGTGGTGCTCGCACCACCGCCCTGTGCTCCGATCCAATACGAAAGGCGTCCGCCCCAAGCGGCCGCGCACACCCGGTGAAGAAATCCAAGCCCGCCCCGAAAAAAAAGCCGGTTCCCGCTAAAGCGGGAAAAGCGGCCGCCAAGCCCGCCCCCAAAAAAACTGCCGCGAAGTCGGTAGCTAAGGTTGCAGTGAAAAAATCTTCGGCCCCCAAGGCCAAACCCGCGGTGAAAGCCGTCGCCAAACCCGCCGCTAAAAAACCTGTCAAACCAGCTGCTAAACCAGCTGCAAAAACTGCCGCCAAGCCCGCCGCAAAACCGGCGCCCAAAGCCGCACCCAAAGCCGCGCCTAAAGCCGCGGCCAAAGTCAGCACCAAGCCCGCTGCAAAGCCTGCCGAAAAAGCCGTCGCCAAGGCTCCGGTGAAAGCTGCACCCGTCAAGGTGGCACCGAAGGCCGTGACGAAATTGGAAACCAAAAAGCCTGAGAAGGCCGCCAAGGTTGAAGCGCCCGTTGCCGCACCCAAGGTCGCGGAGCCGAAAGCCCCGAAGCTGACCAAGGCCGAACTCAAGGCTAAAGAAGCGGCCGCAAAAGCCGCGGCACCCACCGACGCGTTCCCCGCCCTGGACGCCGATGTGAAGCGCCCGGCAAAGCCGTTCTTCATGGAAGTCAAGCCCGGCGTCGAACGCGTGATCAAACGCGGCGACAAGTCGGCCGTGTCTCAGGTCATCGATTTACAGGCGCGCCGCAAAGGCCCGACCGCCGAAGAAACCTCTGATGAATTGGCCGAGCGTATCGAGCGCGAACTGCAAACGCAATCGTTCTCAAAGCGTGCGCGCATGCGTCCGCAGATGTGCACCAAGTGCGGCATCAACGCCGTGACCCCGCGCTTCACCATCGACCGTGAACTCGGCTACTGCGAAATTTGCGCCGAGATCCTCCACTTGGGCGAGACCAAAGAAGCGCGCCGCATGGAAATCAGCCTCGCCGCCAAAAAGGACGACGATGAAATCGCCGGCCCCGAAGATGGTCCTCCCGAAGAGGCCGACGACGACGCCGTAGCCGAAGAGCTTGAGGATTAATCCTCAGGCTCGATGATTTCAACGGGCCTTCCTAAAATGCCAACCGCGACGCGTGACCATGCGCTGGATGCCTGGCGCACGCTCGCAATCCTCGGCATGATGGCGTCTCACACGGCGCGCCTCATGCCGCGCGATGTGCGGCCCGACTGGGCCACCTTCGTCCTCCTGATCGAACCGATCATCCCCTCGTTATTCCTCCTGCTTGTCGGCCTCTCGCTGTCGCATTCCTTTGCCGCCGCCCTCAGTCGCGGGGTGAGCGCGAGCACATGGTATGCGCGCCAACTCAAACGCGCCGGCGCGCTCTGGCTGGTGTCTGCGGTCTTCTTCTCCCTTGAAATGGGCGTTCGGCTCCCCGATCTATTTTTGGCCGGGGGCATTCTCGCCACCATTGCTTATGCCATCGTGCTGGTCGGTGGATTGCTGACGTTGGGGGAAGTTTTGGGGGGGCCCTCACACTTCGACAGGCTCAGTGCGGCGCCCCGACCCTCTCCCGAGGGGAGAGGGAGCTCTTTGAGTCACGGACTGTTGGTGGGGTTAGGCCTCGTGACTGGGTCGGTCCTTTTTGTGTGGCTGGATGTGACCGGCCAGCGCGTGCACCCGGTCAACATCGGCAATTCCCCATTCCTCCCACTTTGGTTATTCGCACTGGCCGGTGCCACGTGGGGTACGCTG
>JBIIWL010000101.1:0-6691 GCA_044338885.1 Fibrobacteria bacterium | reverse complement strand
CCACGACGCGTCAATTGTGGTTGGGCGGCACTCAAAAGGCCGTCTTGTCGGACACGGTGGGGTTCATCCGCAAACTGCCGCACGGTTTGATCTCGTCATTTAAGAGCACCTTGAGCGCCGCCGCGCAAGCCACCCATATTCTCAACGTGGTCGATGCCTCCTCGGATGATTTTGAAGAACAAATGGAAATCACCGCACGCATTCTGACCGAACTCGGCATCACCGAGACCCCGCGCCTTACCGTATTCAACAAGATCGATTTGCTCGACCCCGAACGTCTTGATGCCTTACGCGTGCAACACCCAGACGCACTTTTCGTTTCTGCCGAGAAAAAAATCGGGATGGACGGGTTGCGCGAGCGCTTGCGCGAAGCCTGCGAGCACGCCGCCTGGGAGGAAAACCAACGCGAGCAAGAACGAATTTCGCAGTTCGAGACACACGGAACGCCGCAAGATTAATCCCATGACTGCGCTCACGCCTGCCTTCCTTTCCCGCATTCTCGGGCTCAAGCTGAGGGCACAGGCGGTGCTCGAAGGCGCACTCGCGGGTACACATCGTTCTCCTTTCCACGGCTACTCATCCGAGTTCGCCCAGTACAAAGGCTACGTGCCCGGCGATGACTTGCGCCACCTCGATTGGAAGGCCTACGCACGGCGCGACCAGCTGGTCACGCGTCAGTACCGCGACGAAACCAACACCACGGTACACCTTCTGCTGGACACCTCCGCCTCCATGGGGTACCGCAATACGCCGGGCAAAATCAAGGCAGATGAATTTTCAAAACTCGAGACGGCACGCACGCTCGCGGCCGCACTGACGGTACTCGCCGAACGTCAGCGTGATACGGTCTCTCTGGCATCGGGGGCCGCAACGCTAGAGACCTTCTTCCCTGCTGGCAGCGGTCCGCGCGCCACCGTTGAAGTGCTCACACGACTTGAAGGCTTTAACGCAAGCGGCACGACCGACCTAGACGGCCTCTTCACTCAAGAAGCCGCGCGCATCACGGGTCAAAGCTTCGTGTTTTTATTCACCGACCTTTGGCAAAACTCGGAACCGGTGGCAGCGGGGTTGCGCCGCATTCGGCGAAAAAGCCGAGCCGCCACGGTCGTCCAATTACGGACCCGCGATGAAGATGAATTCTTTACCTCGGGCACTTTTAGCTTAAGAGATATGGAAACCGGAGAAACCCTAGAGGTCGATGCCGCACCAGCGCGTGCGGCCTATACCGCTGCGCTGCAGGAGCACTCACGCCTCATGGCCGAGGCGTGTTCAAAGCTGAACGTCCGACTCATCACGGTGCGTACCGACGAACCATTGGACCACGCCTTGCGGAGGATTCTGCCACAATGAACCACGGCGTTCACACAGTCGGCCCCCGCATTGATGCGGGCGTCATGATCCCTGTCTCACCGTTCTGAGTGTAACGATCTGATTTGCCCATGTTTTCCCTCCTAACACCGTTTGCCCTCTGGCTCGCCCCCCTGCTCGCCGTGCCCTTGGCCATCGCCTTGATGGGCCGCACCAAATCCACTACACGCGACTTTCCCAGTCTATTGCCGGTTCAGGCGTCTTTGCAACACGCCATGAAACGGCACCGGCTCAAAAATTGGCTTCAACTGATTTTGCGAACGCTGGTGTTATTGTGCCTGCTGCTCGCCGCCGCGGGGCCGATCTGGCGCGGTCGTTCAACGCTGACTCCCCCGGCCCGTGCGGGTGTCATCACACAGAACGGCATTTATGCGACCATTCCCTTGAAGAGCAAGGCTCAGAGTCATGGCGGCAACTGGGCCACTGTGGGTGAGCAGGCACGGGGCCTGCGTGAGGCGCTCGATTCCATGACGGCACACACCCACGGCCAACTGATCACAGAATTTATTTTTCCGGACCACGGTGATGGGGGTGATACTCAGTCCTCAGGGTTGCCGAAGCGATATGGTCAACCGGATGAGGCGTTGGCACGCTTGGTTCAAAACCTTGAGGCGAGCGGAGGGGCGGATGACAGAGCGGCCCATGTCTTTGTCCCCGTATTTGCAGCGCGAGACCTCGCGGCGATCGCGAGTTCGGTTCAGGCGTGGTTGCAGGCGCGCCCAAACGCACGCCTGATCATGATTGATCACGGTGAGGCGGCTTCACACCTGAAGGCATTCGGCCCAGTGACCGCGGACTTGGGGCCCGATGGCCTTTTGAACCTCTCCGTGCCGACCATCGCCAATCGTCCTCCCACATGGACTCCGCAATCCGCCGCACCAGGGTCCGCCACACGCACAGCGGACAGTCGCACGATGCGGCTTGAAGGGTCAACCGCGGCCTTGACCCTACCGGTCAGCGACCGTGAGAGCGACGGTCGCTTTATCGCCGGTACGATTGCCCTCGCACCCGGAGATCCGGCGTACCCGAAGGTCGCCGTGCCGCAACACCCGGTGGCCATCCACGTCCCCCCTCCATCCACGTTGTGCCATTTCGGTGGACGCGAAGCCTTTATTTCGCTTGCCACCTTGGGTGAAGGGGGGACGCGACTCAAAGTGGTGTCCTTAGCCTCCGCGATGGCTCAACCTGAACTGAACTCAAGCGACCCTTCTGGCAATACCCGCGAAGGCTGTAACCTGCTCTACCTCGCCGACCCGTCTGATGCCACTGCCCCTTTGCTGACGCGGGCCGCGTCGATCTTGCGGACGGGCGGTACGGTGATCGTTGAAGCCGGCCGACACACCGATGCCGTGCTTTGGAATCGCAATCTGTTGGCACCTCTCGATGTGGGTCGCTTCAGCGAACCGGTGACGACAACACCTGTTGCCGCGCTGGCGAAGCGTGAACCCTTGGCAAGCCTCGGCCCCACCGGTGCGCGCGCCGATCGCTGGGGCAAGCCGGGTGTGGTCACCACCAGATTCGGATTTATTCCTTCGGCAAACGCACGCGTTCTCATGAGTACCGCCCCCTCCGGCAACGGCCTGACCTTTCCGTTGTTGGTCGAAAAGCAGGTGGGATCAGGGCGGCTGCTCGTGTGGACCACATCACTGTCCGACCCGGGCTGGAGTACCATCGGGCTCGGGCCATGGGCGGTTTTATTTCATCAAGCAATTTTGGAGACGAGTTGGGCTGCCGGCGTCCGATCTGTCGCGATTGATACGGATTCCCTCACCTGGTTGCAGTCACCCTCAGGGATGGATCTCGAACCGCCTCGCGTGCTTGACCCGTCGGGTGAACCCTTTGTGCGGCGGCGCGCCGAGCTCGGTGGGTGGACGCTCGGTCCGTTCGATGAACCTGGCCTTTACCGCATCAGTAACCCCGGGAATGGCGCGAGCGCCACCTCGGTGGAATCGTGGTTGGCCGTGAGCATCGCCGATCCACCACTCCCACCGACCAAGGCCGATTGGCAGGCCTTTGAAGAGGCGATCGGACCGGAGGCGTGGTCGCGCACGCTGAGGATCGAGCCGGATGACGACTGGAGGACCCTGTATGGCGGAACTCCACTCCGACTGCCCCTATTGATGCTAGCCGCATTGTTACTTTTCGCAGAAGGCGCGGTGTCACTTCGACTTGCGCACGTCACGCGACGATAATCAGAGACCGACGGGATTCATGTTTTCACCTGATTCGATGGCCCCATCCCCCCTTTCGCCCCTCGCTCCCCCGGCGGTGCGTGGCTCCACGCGACTCATAGGAATCCTCGGCAACCCGTTGTCGCATTCCTATTCCCCGGCGATGCACAACAACGGCATTCGCGGCCTGCAGCTCGACCTCGTGTACGTACCCTTTCCCGTGGAAACCACCGGACTGGCGTCGCTCTTGAGGGCGCTACAATCCGTCGGTTTTCTCGGCGTGAATGTGACCATGCCGCACAAGCAAGCGGTGGTCCCGCTCTGCGATACGGTCTCCGAGATGTCCCAGGTGATGGGCGCGGTAAATACCATCATTCACAAAAACGGTAAACTGCACGGCACGACCACCGATCCGGACGGATTTATCAACGCGTTTAAGGACGCCGGGCACGATTTTGAGGGCAAGAGGGTGGCGGTGTTAGGCAATGGAGGCTCGGCGCGTACCATCGCATTTGCCTTAGCGCTCTTGACCAAAGCACGCCACGTCTCGCTGGTGGCACGCGCGCCGGAAAAATCCACCGCGCTGCTTCAAGAAGTTCGTGCGGCCGCGCCTGGCTTTTCCATCGACGCACTCGCCCTCGCCGACTACGGTGAGGTGCGCCATAATTTCGATGTCGTGGTCAACACCACGCCCGTGGGCATGCACCCCGATCTCACGGCAAGCCCACTCGCCCCCGACCTGCTGGTGGCAAATCAAATCGTTTACGACATCGTTTATAATCCCGAGGAGACGGCGCTTTTGAAAGCCGCACGGGCCGCCGGTTGCCACACTGTGGGCGGGCTCGGCATGCTTGTGCATCAAGGCATCGCCTCATTTCGATTGTGGACCGGGCTTGAGCCCGACCCAGCCCACTATTACGAAGGAATTCGGATGCAAAAAGCTTGGGAATCAGAAAGGCACACATGAAGATTCCCCTCACCCGCAGCATTTTCTTTACCGGCTTTATGGCCACGGGTAAAAGCCGCATCGGTACGCTGACCGCCGCCTCACTGGGGTGGAAATTTTTTGACACGGATAAACTGGTCGAAGACAAAGCCGGTAAAACCGTTGCTGAGATTTTTGCCACTGATGGCGAGCCAGCATTCCGCGCCCTCGAGATGGATGTGTTGCGCGAGATCTGTGATCAGGGCCCGATGGTGGCGTCCCTCGGGGGCGGTACGCTCCTCAATGCGGGAGCACTCGATTTGGTGCGCTCACAAGGCGTTCTAATCAATTTGTACGCACGCCCCGACGTCATTTTGGAACGCGTGAATCGGAAGAAAGAATCGCGCCCCCTGTTGGCCGACCTCGATGATACCGCTAAACTGGCCAAGATCAAGAGTATGCTCGCCGAGCGGCAACCGGTGTATGATTTGGCGGACTACAAGTTCGAATCAGGAGAGGACACCCCTCATCATTCGATTACCCGCCGCATCATCCATCGTCTGCAGGTTGAAGAACTCGACCCGCTGTGGGTCGAATTAGCCGAGCGTCGCTATCCGATCTACATCGCCGAAGACCTCGCGGGCCACGCGGACTCAGTGGCCGAAAAGGTGGGCGCCCCCAAGCAAGCGGTCATCGTGTCGGACCAAACGATCAAAGCCGCCCGTGGCCCGATGATGGAAACACTGCGCCACGCGTTACGCGGCGCACCCTCGTTTTACTGGCGCGGCGGCGAACAAGAGAAAAACCTAGGTTCGATCCAAAAACTGCTCACATGGATGCTGCGAAAAAACTGCTCACGCAAAACAACGGTGTTTGCGGTTGGTGGTGGTGTGGTGGGTGACATGGCGGGTTTTGCCGCCTCGATTTTTATGCGTGGCGTGGATTTCATCCAGGTCCCCACGACCTTGCTCTCCATGGTGGATTCCAGCGTGGGCGGCAAAACGGGTGTCAACCATCCGCTGGGTAAAAATCTGATCGGCGCTTTTCATCAACCCCGTGCGGTGCTCATCAGCCTGTCCGCGCTGGACACCTTACCGCGCGGCGAGTTTTTGGCCGGTCTCGCCGAGGTCGCCAAGTATGCGGTGATCCGTGACGATGGCCTCTTCGACTACTTGATGAACAACGCCGAGGCCGTACTCTCCAAAGACCCCGAAGCGTTGCGCCACATCATCCGCACGTCCTGCGCCATTAAGGCCGCAGTGGTCGGCAAAGATGAGCGCGAACAAACCGCCGGCGGACGCGATGTGCTCAATTACGGCCACACTTTCGGCCATGCGTTTGAGTTTCTCGCCGGCTATAAAGACCTTCCCCACGGTTTAGCGGTGGCCCTCGGCATGCGCTGCGCTGCTCGCCTGGCCGTGCGCATCGGGATGATGAGCGCATCAGACGAACTCAGACACAACGCGCTGCTCGACCGACTCGACATGCCCAAGTTCTTTGAAGGACACTTCGATGCCGAAAAAGCATGGGATGCGACAGGGCGCGATAAAAAAGCCGAAGCCGACCGACGCGTCTTCATTCTACCCCACCGCATTGGCGCGGTCGAAACCGTGGTCAACCCGCCCAAGGCCGATGTCATTGCGGCCTTTGAGAGCGTGATCCATCCGGTGAGCGGGGGCGTCGCGTGAGCATTCTCGTCACCGGTTGCAACAGCACACTCGGTTACCACCTTCTCAACCTATTGCCTCACGATGGTGGTGGCATCGTGGCCCTGGCCGCCGAGCCGGTGCCCGACCACATGCGTCTTGAGCATGTGACCTACGTGACCTCCGACTTGTCGGACTACAAGCAGACCTACTCGTTGGTCAATACGTGGAAACCGGTTGAGGCCTACCACCTCGTCTCGCAAGAGTTTTCACTCGGTATGCCGGGCATGAAACCCTCCGTGTTGTTGCAGTTTTTCACGACCGGTACGTACCACCTGTTAGAAACGCTCCGTAAGGTCTCCCCCAAGGTTAAAGTCGTCTTGGCTTCTTCCGCTGAGGTATATGGGGGGAGTAAAGGCATGATGGATATCCTCCATCGCGAAACCGACCGGTTTCAACCTTTAACGGCCTACGCCACGGCCCAAGCCTCGTGCGAATTGATGGCGCGTCAGTTTGTGCACGCGCACGGCCTTGATGTGGTGATCGCGCGACCGTTCGGCGTGACCGGCCCGCATCAGCCC
>JBIIWL010000100.1:0-6705 GCA_044338885.1 Fibrobacteria bacterium | reverse complement strand
ATCGCCCCACTCGTCCACCGTCCACTCGGGCAAGGGGTCCGGGACTGAAATCAGCTCCGCAATGCGTCGGGCCGAAAAGGCCTTTTGACCCGTGATGCTGACCTGCGGCGCAGACGCCGCGCACACGACCGTCACCGCCAGGGCGACCAAGGTCATCACGCGACTCAAGAAACGTGAGATGAATGAGGGGAAATGCTGAGGCACGATCACCAGAGATTCCAAAAACGGTGACGGTATCGCAGGCCGGCGCGCTGGCGCACACGGCGCTCCTCTTCAATGTCACGCCCCTCGGGGCGCGTCTCAACGGCCGCTTCCACCGTAAACCGATTCTTAAGACGGGCGCGCCACGCGCTGTCTGAGGCCATCCGCTCAACCGGCGGGCGGTATTCCGCCGCAAGGCGGTACTCCATGGGGTTGGCGAGTTTGGTTTCGGGGTGATAGCCCGCACGCCCTTTCAGCGAGGTGCGGTACATGCTCCGGCTTTCGACTTCGAGGGCCACGGATTCCAATCCCGAACTATCGCTGCCGATCAGCGCGCTAAGGCCACTGACTTGGGTCGATTTAATAAACCCACCCGAGGTACGCGAGACACCACGCGACAGGCGGTCGTTCAAAGCAGGCTCAAGCATGGCGAAGGCCGCGCTGCCATAGTTGCCTTCGCCGCCGGGCGTCTCGGAGACATAGCACCCCTGCGCCATGGAGTTGATCAACACCGACGGAGGAACCGGTTCACCCGTGCTTTGCGCGCAGTCGGTTTCATAAGCGAACCCCACATCTTCAAGTCGGCCATCGAGCCGGATGAAAATCTGGCAGGTTTGCCGGGTGTCGGGCCGGCAATCGGCGCGCACGCGCTTTTCACCTTCAACGTGTAGGAGACCATCTTCCACGGTGACGTTATCCCACTTGACCTCAAAATCACGCAGCACATACGATTGCCGGGTTTGCCCGACCTCGCCCTGAAGTCCCGAAACTTTTCCATAGGCGAGCATGTAGGGGTAGACGCCCGTCAGGCGGGCGTCGCCGGTAAACGTCATGCGGAGGATATCGGTGTCGATACGGTTGCGCGTGCCGGCGGCCTCGAGGTTGATGTCTAAATCCCAAGGGCGAGAGCGCCTGGTGGACGAAGGTGCACGCGCCCCGCCACGGCCGATGCCGGTGAAGAAGGCCGTGGCATCACGCCACCCCCATTTTCTTTGAAACAAAAAGTCGTGCAATCGCCCTTCGAGTTTGAGCGTCGGCGCCACCGCCGTATGGTCAGGGGGAAGCGAGACGGTCGCCCACACTTTATCAAAACCGGTTTCGACCCGATACGGCGCGGTAGGCAAAACCACAAACCCCGAGTTGGCTTCAAGCCGCGCGACCACACCGCGCTCGCGCGTCCACTGCGCCGTCGTCGCGAGCTCTTGTGCGCGGAACTGCTCACCCCCGGGTAAAACCAGGCTAAACCGGCGCCCCGACAATAAGGCCCGCGCCTCAAGGCGGTCTAAATCAACGGTGACATTCCCTTCTAGGCGACTGCCTTGCGCGTTGATCAGGGTGAGATCGGGAATCCGGAGGATGCCCTCACTCAAGGACGGCGTGCCGCTCACCGCTTGCGTATCGCGCGCGGAGACGTGATGGAACGAAAATATTCCATGACTCAAGCCGAGGTCATTCAAGGCGGTGCGGCTCAGTCGTCCTTTAAAGTTTCCCGATACGTTGATCTGCTCGATGGATCCCGCGCCCGCGGGCAAAGGCATTTGACCCGCGGCCCGAATCGTCCCTTGAACCGCCGTCCAACCCGGAAGCGTTCCGTCCACACGAACCGCAAGCCCACCGGTTGAGCGTGATTCAACTCGCACCTGCGGCGTATCCGCGTTGAGGCCTGAAAATACGGCAAAGAGCGTATCGTACCAACGCACCGCCGCCCGATGGGTGACCACGGCTTCGGCGCGCAGCGAATCACCCATGCCCACAATTTGCAAGGCGGTCACATCGGCCAGGCCACTATGGGGCGGAAGGCGCACACTATCGACCCGAAGTGTACCGGACATACCCGTCACGGACGAGAACCCCAAGTCGCCATTGAGAAGGCCGCCGAATTCCGGAGCCGAACGTCCCACCATGGAAAATACGTCGGCCGTATTGAGATGGCGCGCTTGCAGGGTCCAGGTGCCACCCATGATATCATTGACCGAACTGAACCCTTTTAGGGCGCGGCCATCGAATGGTAAAACCGCCTGACCCGACAGGCGTGACGTGCCTGAGGTCAGATCGATCCGTTGGATCCGTACGCTGTCGCGCGTCCACAAAGCATCCAGCCCCGCATCAATCTGCCGCCCTTCGCCGAACAGACTGGCCTTTAACGTGGCCAAGCCCTCGCCACTCGTATGGTTCCAAAAAAAACGTCCATCGACCCACGGATCGAAAGAGGCGAATCGGCGCACCGGTTCATAGGGGAAACGAGCCGGTCTTAAGCTATCGGCCGTCAGTTCAAGCGGGCCGGGCACCTGCATCGCCACCGCGACACGACCATCTCGCGGGTGACGCGCATCAAAGTGTAGAGACACCTCATGTTGGCCTACGGCATTCGTCCACAACACTTCTCCGGATCCGACGAACTCATCTTGATCTTTGTACACTCGACCACGTTTGAGAAAATACCCCTTCGATGTGACGCGATTTTCCGCCACTAAGCTATCGGCCGCCGCGCCGTAGGCGCGCGGTTCCATGACAGTGGCTGTAATGTCTAATGCTGATTGTTCCCAGACTCCTTCGACGCGTGCCGCCGTATAGTCGATGCGCCCGTTGGTCCAGGCGATGGCCCACGGTTCGGTGGATGAAATCGTACCGGAAAGTTCGAGTCGTCGTGGTTGTGCCCCATTCCAGCGCATATCAATTTCACTGGCATCGGGGGTTTTGACGCGCGCCACAACGTTCTGGCCTTCATTCAGGCGCGCGTGGGTAATGTCGAGGTTCAGCGGGAGCGTGAAGTTGGCTAGGGTCCACGTGCCCCCGCGGATCGAACCGGAGAGCTCCGCGCGTAAATCATTCCACTGAGGCGCGCCGAACCAAGTTCCTGATTGATTGACCCGACCGGCCAACGCCACCGATTGACGGGCCCCCGCCGCATTCAGCGTGAATGGACCGCCACGTGGACCCAATTGAGCTTTAAACATCCATGCCGCCGGCTCAAGCGGGTGAGCGGCTCCGGATCGAAAGCGCCCCGTGATTTTGAGACTGTCCCGCCGCCAATCTGCTTTGGCGTTGAGCGTCACGTCAGACACCATGGCCACAGCGGCGGAGGCCCCACCTCCTGAATCGACGGTACCCGACATCAACGCGGCGGCAGCCCACCAGGCATGCGGCCGCACAGACCGGAGGTGCACCGAATCGATGCCAGCTTTGAGATTGACTTTTTCGCGTATCCCTGCAATCAATAGTGAATCGTGGCCCGCGCGCACGGCATTGAGCCGGTATCGCAAGAGCGCCCCACGCCAGCGTGCGTCCACGGTGACGTCCAGATCAGGGGAGCTCTGGCGGCGATCTTGGGGCGCCAGACCGGCCACCTTGATTTTGAATGTGCCATGCAGGGCCTGAGCCCCCCGCGATTGAAGGTGGGCCGCGCCCACGATGAGGCCACCATGTCCTGGCCTCTGAACCGACATCACCCGCCACTGGGCATCCCAGCCCACAGGGAATCGTAGCCCTTTGGGGAACATGAGGGTATCATCGGGGGTGGATTGTGACTCGCCGAGCAGGACTGATATGGAATCCGACTGAAGCCGTAAGGCGAAACCGGAGGGTCGGAAACCTTTCCAGGCTTTGAACCTAAGGGACGGTTTGACCAAGACCCACCGGGTGGACGGAGAGCGGATCACTGCGGAGTCGGCTTGCAGATTCAACAACATCGAGACGGCGGGCCTATAAAGCCGAACCGTGACGTCCTTAAAATGATGCTCGGGCACGAGCCTACGTTCCAGAACACGCGACCCCACGAAGAGTGCCCCCGCCGCTAAAAGCGCGAGTAAAATCAAGGACCCAACGAGGGTGCGCGCGGTGCGGTGGAGACGTGCCATTTACGCCGAATTGGGATGGGGCAGCCCTTGGCAGCCGCCACCCTATCTTCCTTTCAAAAAACGCAGTTCAGGTAAAAAATACTTAGTCCGAAAGGCTCGGATTTACGGGGCGCAAAATGCGATTTATGCTAATTTACCCGAGCTTGGCCCCGGTGTCATCCGGTTCGTCAGCGCCCTATGAGAAGGAACAACGTCAATGAGAAAAAGATTGCTTTTGATCCCCGTGCTCGCCGCCCTTGCGGCGATTTCTGCGTGCGGTAACAGCGGCGAACAAGGCCGCGTCTTGGCCCGCTTCGCTGGTCAGAACTTCACCGAAGGCGACCTTGATTTACGCCTCAGCGCCTATGAGGATGCTCGTCGACTCGAGGTTCTGGCCGATCCCGACATGCGCCGCGCCGAATTCGACAACATGTTGAAGCAACGGTTGCACGCCCTGGCCGGCCTAGACTCCAAATACGGAAAGTCCAAAGACCTCCGCGCGAGATTGGCCAGCCAAGACAAGCGGGTCATCACCCAGTACTACTTCGAAACCTATCTGAATATTCAGAGTGGCCTCACCCGCCAAGCTTTGGAGAAATTCCACAAGGAGAACCCCAAGAGCTTTACGGACGACTCAGGTCGAGCGCAGCCTTTCCACCTCGTCATCACGCGTGTGGCCGACTCACTGATCGTTAAAAACGGCGCGATCGATTCGTTTCATCGGGCCAATGCCCGCAATTACGCCGTGCGCGCCTGGGTCGAAGCCTCTGTGATTCGCACCCAGAACCGCAAGCAAGCGGAAGCCGCCCTTAAGGCGCTCCGCGGCGGTGCAGCCTTTGGGGCCACGGCCAAGCGCTTCTCGGTTCATTCGACCAAGGACGCCGAAGGCCGTCTCGGCCGCATCAACACGGGTGACGTCAACGATGCCCTGGGTACGCAAGCGACGCTCGATAGCCTGCTCTTCGGCGCCAACCGCATCAAGCCGGGCCAAACCTCCGCTATTATCGCGGCTGGGGATGGTTTCTCCATCGTACGCGTGGAAGCCTACACGGCGGAGCATGTACCCAGCCTGGACGAAGTTCGGTCGCTCGTAAACACCGATTTCATCCGCGACTACAAAGCGAAACTCTCGCAAAACGCGGTCGCAAATCTGAAGGCCAAGCATGGCTTACGCCTTGTGTCGGCTGACAAACAGCCGACCGAACAAGAAATTAAGGCCTACTATGACGCACACAAAGCCGAATACGAAAGCCCTGAAACCTTTGAGCTTTACCACATCGAATCTGCCGATGAAGAAAAGCTGACCAAGGCACTGGCCACGGTGAAAACACTCGACGATTTCAAGGCCGCCGCCTCACGCATGTCGTCCAACGAACTCACCCGCGCAGACCAGGGGTACCTCGGCTTGGTCAAGCGTGATTTCAGCCTCCCCTACGGACTCGGCATGCTGCCGGCCCTCTTCCCCGCCTTGGACGAAATCGAGAGCGGTCGCGTCGAGGAACTAGTGCAAAACCCGACCACTCAGAACTGGAATGCCTTCTGGCTGGTTCGCAAGACCGCACCGGCCCTTAAATCTCTCGATCGCGTGCGTGCCGTCGTGCTTCAGGACGTGAAAGCCAACTACATCGCCAACGTTAAACCCGGCGACACCCTCGCCGTGATCGGCAAAAGCGGTAAGGTCATCCGCGAACTGGATGTCCTCTTCCTCCGTACCGAGATTCCCGCCAATGTGCAGGAACGCTACACCCGCGAGAACCTGGTCGACTTCTTGGCCGTTTGGGAAATCTTCTCCGATGAAGCCCGAGATCTGGGGATCGATAAGGAGCGCAAGCTCCGCGCGCTCAGACTCCAGCAGGAGGATGCCTTCTGGGCCGCCCTCTACCGCGACTCCGTGCTGGCCAATACCTGGGAAGAGTCACCTTCAAACCTCGAAAAAGCCTTTAAATCAAACCGCGCTTTCTTTGGAGCAGACACCAGCATCAAAACGTGGAAGTCGGTCGTCCGCGACGTGGCCGCCTCGCTGTTGTTGACTGAACGCGATTTCGAAATCGAGTACCACACGTATCCTGACCGGTACACGCGCGATTCCGTGAGCCTCACTCTGGCCGAAGCCAAACCGGCCATTTTCGCGAACCTTAAAACGGTGGCATATGCCCGTCTGGATAATGCAGTGATCGAGAAGCTCAAGAAGCGCTTCAAAGTGCGCGTTGAGGATCCCACGCTCGCAGAACCCGATTTGCAGCCTCCTGCAGCGTTTTACAAAAAGGCGCAAGACCTGCACTACGAGCGTAAGCTCGACCAGGCCACGAGCCTCTACGAGCGTCTCCGCGTCAAGTTCCCGGCCAACGCCGGTTTGCAAGATTCGGTCAGCTTCGGGATGGCGCAGATCTATATCGAACAAGAACGCTACGCTCTGGCCCTCGCCGAGTACCGTCGTGTGAATTACCTCTACCCCAAGAGCCCCAACGACTACAAGGCGATGTTCATGATCGGCTTCATTCAGGCCGAGCACTTGCGGCAAGATTCGGCGGCAGTGAACTCATTTGAGGCCATGCTCAAGAAGTACCCCGAGAGCGACCTGTCCGACGATGCGGACTGGATGATTCGCAATATCCGGAGCGGTGGCCAGCTCATGCCGGCCCTCGAGGAGGATCTCGAATCAGACGGA
>JBIIWL010000099.1:0-6709 GCA_044338885.1 Fibrobacteria bacterium | reverse complement strand
AGAATGAACTCCTCGACGACCGCCTGCTCGACTACGATCTCGCGCGCTTGGGTAAGGCTCTCAAGCCCGCCCGCGACCTTGATATTACCTACCTGGGTCTGCGTACTTTGCACGATCGCTACTTCGTTCACCTGCCCGAAGGCCGCCACATCGAGTTGCTCCAAGCCTTCTGGATGCGCGTCGCCATGGGTTTGTCTCTGAACGAAGTCGATCGTGAAGCCAGCGCGATTGAATTTTACGAAGCGCTTTCGAGCTTCCGCTTTGTCAGTTCGACGCCGACGTTGTTCAACTCGGGCACGCGTCACTCGCAGATGTCGTCGTGCTACCTCACCACCGTACCCGATGACCTTCATGGCATCTTTGGCGCGATCCAAGATGACGCGATGCTCTCGAAGTTTGCCGGTGGCTTGGGCAATGACTGGACCCCGGTTCGCGCGCTCGGCTCGCACATCAAGGGCACCAACGGCAAGAGCCAGGGCATTATCCCGTTCTTGAAAGTGGCCAACGACACCGCCGTGGCGGTGAACCAAGGTGGCCGTCGCAAGGGTGCGATGTGCGCCTACCTCGAAACGTGGCACTTAGACATCGAGGAATTCCTCGAACTGCGTAAGAACACGGGCGACGATCGCCGCCGTACGCACGATATGAACACGGCGAACTGGATTCCCGATTTGTTCATGAAGCGCGTGTTCGAAGACGGTCCGTGGACGCTGTTCAGCCCGAACGAGGCGAAGGATCTCCACGACCTGTACGGCAAAGATTTCGAAGTACGCTACAAGTTCTACGAAAGCGAAGCCGCCGCTGGCCGCATCCGCACCTTCCGCACCATCCGCGCCAACGACCTGTGGCGCAAGATGCTGTCGATGTTGTACGAGACCGGACACCCCTGGATCACCTTCAAAGATCCTTCAAACCTGCGCAATCCGCAGCGCCACACCGGCGTGGTTCACAGCTCCAACCTGTGCACCGAAATCTTGCTCAACACCAGCAAGGACGAAATTGCGGTCTGTAACCTCGGCTCCATCAACCTCGTCGCCCACGTTAAAGACCGTGCGCTCAACGAAGCGTTGTTGGAAAAGACGATCATCACCGCGATGCGCATGCTCGACAACGTGATCGACCTCAACTACTACCCGGTGCCGCAGGCTCGTAACTCGAACCTCAAGCACCGCCCCGTGGGCATGGGCATCATGGGCTTCCAAGACGCGCTGTACGCCACGGGCATCGCCTATGCGTCGGATGCGGCGGTCGAGTTCGCCGATACGAGCATGGAAATCATCTCGTACTACGCCATTTTGGCCTCGTCCAAGTTGGCCAAAGAGCGCGGCACCTACCCGAGCTACCAAGGTTCGTCGTGGTCGCAGGGTTTGCTCCCGATCGACACCGTCAAGCTGATGGAAGCCGAGCGCGGCATGCCCGTGATGATGGACTCGTCAGCCAAGAAGGATTGGAACGTGGTGCGCGAACACATTAAGCAATGGGGTATGCGTAATAGCAACACCATGGCGATCGCGCCGACAGCCACGATCTCGAACATCATCGGTGTGGCCCAGTCGATCGAGCCGACCTACAAGAACCTGTACGTCAAGAGCAATTTGTCGGGCGAGTTCACGGTCATCAATACCTACCTCGTCAACGCGCTCAAAGAAAAGGGCCTGTGGGACAAGCCGATGGTTGAAGACCTGAAGTATTTCGACGGTGAGTTGGCCGAAATCGGCCGCGTACCCGACGACATCAAACAGCGCTTCTTAACGGCCTTTGACGTCGAACCCAAGTGGCTGATCGCCTGTGCGATGAAGCGCCAAAAGTGGATCGATATGGGCCAGTCGCTGAACCTGTACATGGCGCAGCCCAGCGGTAAAAAGCTGGACGCGATGTACAAGCTCGCATGGCAGGCCGGTCTCAAAACCACCTACTACCTGCGTGCTCTGGGTGCCACGCAGTCTGAAAAATCCACGCTTGACCGCACGCGCGGTACCAACGCCGTGGCTTCTGGTGGTGCGGCGGGCGCGACGTCCGCTGCGGTGTCTGAGGCGGAAGCCGCAGATGCCATCAAACGTA
Source organism: Fibrobacteria bacterium (assembly GCA_044338885.1). Classification (GTDB taxonomy): domain Bacteria; phylum Fibrobacterota; class Fibrobacteria; order UBA11236; family UBA11236; genus UBA11236. The sequence goes on along the minus strand of JBIIWL010000099.1, from coordinate 4,648 downwards.
TCCGTGATGACGCCCGTCCGCCTAAAGTCGAAAACCCTGAAGGAGCGGCTTTGGCCTGCTCCATTCTCAACGGAGAGGATTGCGAAGCATGTCAATAATCTGGGATGAAGAAACCGCTGTTGCGGCCGCCAAATCTGTTATGAACGCCGTTGATAACAATGCGGCCGAAGAGCCGGCCAAGCTCGCCTCGCTGCTTGGCGAGTCGACGGCCCGCGTCAAAGTTGATGAAAAGAAAATCATCAACTGCCGAGCCGACCTCAATCAACTGGTGCCGATCAAGTACCAGTGGGCTTGGCAGAAGTACTTGGACGCCTGCGCCAACCACTGGATGCCGCAAGAAGTCAACATGTCGCGCGATATCGAGCTCTGGAAGGGCAACACGATGTCCGAAGATGAACGTCGCGTCGTGAAGCGCAACATGGGCTTCTTCTCGACCGCCGATTCGCTCGTGGCGAACAACATCGTGCTCGCGGCCTACCGTCATATCACCAACCCCGAATGCCGCCAGTACATGCTGCGCCAGGCCTTCGAGGAAGCGGTGCATACGCAGGCCTACCAGTACATCATCGAGTCGCTCGGGATGGATGAAGGCGAAGTGTTCAACATGTACCACGAAGTCAACTCGATTCATGGTAAAGACGCCTTCGAAATCAACCTGACGCGCGAAATGCTCCGTCCTGATTTTGAGACCGAGAGCTTCAACGGCGCGCAAACGTTCCTTGAAAACCTCATCGGTTACTACGTGATCATGGAAGGCATCTTCTTCTATAGCGGCTTCGTGATGATGCTGAACTTCAAGCGCCAGAACCGCCTGCCGGGTTCGGGTGAACAGTTCGAGTACATCCTCCGCGACGAGACGATGCACATGAACTTTGGGATCGACGTGATCAACCAGATCAAGATCGAGAACCCCGAGATCTGGACCAAGGAAGTGCGTGAAAAGTGCGTGTACTTGGTTCGCGAAGCCGTGAAACTCGAAGTGGCCTACGCACAAGACACCATGCCGCGCGGCATCTTGGGCATTAACGCCAACATGTTCGAAGACTACGTGCAGTATGTGGCCGACCGTCGTCTCGAGAAGATCGGCTTGACCAAGATCTACGGGTCGGAAAATCCGTTCCCCTGGATGAGCGAGGTGCTCGATCTGCGTAAGGAGAAAAACTTCTTCGAAACGCGTGTGACCGAATACCAAGTGGGCGGTGCGCTCAGCTGGGATTAGTGTGATAGCCTGAATCCCTCCCACGGCCTTGGTTTCTTTAAACCAAGGTCGTGGCGCAGGGGTGTGGCTTTAACAGGGAGGTTGCGATGACTTCGAAGACGGTGTCCGCTCCACGAGCGGGTGTTTTTGGGGGTTTAGGCGCAAGCCTTAGGGTGTATGCGGCATTCGGGGTTCTGGCCATTGGCGGGGCCCTTATGCTTTTAGCCTGTACCAAAGATGATTCATCTCATTCCAATACCGATGAGGCCAATACCGCCACGATCGAAGTGATTTCTGGCAATGGACGGCTCGCCGGGGGCGAACGGTATGAGATCGCGCAGTGGCGCAGCGGAAAGACCCCATCAGGCCCCGGTTACTTCGCAGACTTTCGCGGCCAAGATGGTGGGCCTACGCTCGACCTTAGGCTCAAAGGACTCGACCAAAAAGGGGAGTTCGCCTGTGGTGAAGCCATGGTCGCTTCTTTAGAACTCCGTGTTGATGTGGCCAATGCGTATCGCGCCGCACCGGATGCCCCGTGCGTTGTGCAAATCAAACGACTTGAGAATGGGCACATCGAAGGCCTCTATACGGCCACATTACGTCACACAGGCAATCCGGCTGATGAAATGACGGTGGCCGGTCGTTTTAGTGCGACGCAGGCTGAGGAGTCCACTGGAGCGGCCGCGATCAAAGCGGCGCAGGCTCCCAAGCTTGGTGTGGTCAAATGAAATGAAGCACGGTCGTTCGTTTTGGATTCCCACTGTGCCTAAATTCCGTTGATAGTCTTTGCCCTGACCCCGATTCTCGCCCCGCTCATTCTATTGGCGGTGTTGCACATGCGCGCGAGCCGGGCGATGCCTCTATGTTTTGCACTGACGGCCGCGGTGGTCGCTCTGGTGTGGCATGTGCCGCCTCGCCTCATGGCCGCGGCCGTTCTGGAAGGGTGGATCCTCGCCACCTCCATTTTGTGGATCGTCGGCGGCGCTCTCATTCTTTACAACGTGCTCCGCGTCTCGGGCGCGTTGGAGGCGATGCGCACACGGCTCGCCGCGGCCAGTCCCGACCACCGGGCTCATGTCCTTCTGATCGCGTGGTTGTTTGGGGCCTTCCTCGAAAGTGTGGCCGGCTTTGGCACGCCGCTGGCGGTGTGCGCGCCGCTGCTGGTGGCGTTGGGCTTCCCGCCGGCGGGGGCGATCGTCTTAACGCTGCTGGCCAATAGCGCGCCGGTGACGTTTGGTGCGGCGGGCACACCGATGATCATCGGCATGCTTCAGGGCTTGGGTGCGGTCGGGTCTGATTCGCTTCTGCATGAAGCCGGCGTGCTGGCGGCGACGCTGAACGTCTTGATTGCCAGTGTTATTCCTCTGGTGATGGTCGTGTTCTTCACGCGATTTTTTGCGCCCCGGCGCTCGGTCACAGAGGGGTTGGCATTTTGGAAACCCGCGTTGCTCGCTGGGTTTGGGTTTACGGTGTCGGCCTGGCTCGCGGTGGTTTATTTAGGCCCTGAGTTTCCGTCCTTGGTCGGTTCGCTCGGCGGCTTTGCGGGAGTCGTCGTGGCTTTTCGGTTCGGCTGGATTCACAAGGGCGTCGCGTCGTCGGCACCCTCCGCAGAATCCATGGCGCTGTGGCGCGCCGTCGCACCCTATGGCGCACTGGCGCTGCTACTGGGTGCCACGCGATTAGTGATTCCATGGCGTGAAAGACTCCAAGCCACATCCTTAGAGGTACGCGATATCCTCGGCACAGGTTTGACGGCCTCTTTCCCGCTTTTGTATTCGCCCGGTACGGTCTTTCTTGTGGTGACCATGTTGGCGCTCTGGCTCTATCGGGTGAAGGCCCGCGACATCCAAGATGTGCTCCAGTCGTCACTTCGCAAGTTCGGACCGAGTGCGCTCACCTTACTGTTTGCACTCCCGATGGTGCGGCTCTTTATTCATTCGGGTGAGAACGGCGCAGGCCTGGCCTCAATGCCTTTGGAATTGGCGCGCGTCGCTGCGGACACGGTAGGCAGTGCCTGGCCTTTGGTGGCTCCCTTTGTGGGCGCACTGGGCGCATTCGTATCGGGGAGCGCCACGTTCAGTAACCTGATGTTTGCGCTGCTGCAATACGATACCGCGGTTGCTACGGGTGTTCCGGTGGGGGTGGTGCTCGGTCTACAGGCGTTTGGAGCTGCGGTCGGCAATATGATGAGCGTGTTGAACGTGGTGGCCGCCGCCGCCGTCGTTGGCCTATCGGGTCGCGAAGGGCACGCCTTGCGTTTGACCATTCTCCCGACCTTCATCGTGTGTCTGATCGCCGGCCTCATTGGACTCATCGTGGCGGCGGGGTAGGGGGGGATTTGAAAGTTGAAAGTTGAAAGATGGGGTCATTTTTGGGTTTTGATGTGGCCGAGAACCCATTGTATCTGTTCGAGGAATAGTCCGCCTGCATGGGTCCAAGGGATGTCAAGAAGACCGGCGAGGTCGCTGATCGCGATCAGGCTCACAGGCAGCGCACCCGCAATAAACACCATCGAAACAATGAACCCATAGACGCGAAAGTCGCTTTGACCGAAGTGGAACTCACGAAGCAGTCGCCAGAAAAAACTGCCCAGTAAAAAGGCGACGGCGAGACGACCGGTTGAGGCATAGTCGTCGCGCAATACCAAGGTCAGTATCGCGAGCATCAACGCAAATAAGGGCAGACAATAGGGCGCGAGTGCCGCGAACGGATTCGAGCGTTTGAGTTCGACTTCGCCGCCATCACGTAACGTGGCCGTGAGCGCGATGGGTGGTGCGAACGTCACGGTGCCCACGATGGCGTGGGTCAATTCGTGTTCCAGCGTATCGACGAGTTCGAGAGGGTCTCCGCCGGGCAGGCGGGCCAAAAGCCAGCGCGCCGCGAATCCGGCCACCACAACCCAGGTCGCGGCGGCAGTCATCAACGCGCCCCAACCATCACCCCGCGTGAGCGGGAAGGCCGTCACACGAACCACCGCCACCATAAAACCCAGCAGTGCGAGGGCCATGATCCAGCGCAGGATCCAATAGACGGGGCGGAGCATGGGGGGCAAGTTAGTTATCAGCTGTCAGCCTTCAGCGGTCAGCCGTCAGCCTTCAGCTGTCAGCCTTCAGCGGTCAGCGTTCAGGAGGGCGGTACAGCCTTCACGGGCGCTCGGGGGCTTCTCGGATTAGCTGCAGACCAAACGAGCGTTTTTCTAATGGCTCATAGCTGATGGCTATTGGCTAATGGCTGACGGCTGACGGCTGACCGCTGTCATCTGTCCGCTGACCGCTCTTCCCCCCCTATGGACACATCCCCCCCGCCGTTCTTATCTTTTCGTCCTTCAATCGTCTTTTTCTACCGGAAATTCCGGAATTTCAGTCAAATCCCGTGAAAGGTCTCTCATGAGCTCGATTAAATCCGTTACTGGCCGTCAGATTATTGATTCCCGTGGCAACCCGACCGTTG
>JBIIWL010000097.1:0-6802 GCA_044338885.1 Fibrobacteria bacterium | reverse complement strand
GACCTTACGCACCGACTTGCTGACGAACTTGATTTCGGGAAACTGTTCGGCGTTGAAGAAATCGTCGCCCTTGAGGTGGCCATCGCGCTTGGCGTTGTTGGTGTTCACGCTGGCGACCTTGATCACCGCGGAACCCGTGGTGGCGCCGATGTTCTTCGGGTCGACGTTGAACGTGCCGCTGACTTCGCTGAACGAACCGGTCACGGTCGAGATGCCCATGTGCTTGACCTTGAACAGCACGTCGCTGTGCGACGCGTCGATGTTGTACTCAGCCGCACCGACAGACAAAGCGCCGGCAAGCAGCGTGGCGAGCGCACCGAAGCGCAGAAATTTGGTGTTGATCATATGAATGTTCCTGAAAAGGGGTAATACTGTTTTAAGGGCCGGCTCAGGCTGACCTCGATCGATAATATACAAACAGTCGTTACAACAGATTCAATTCCAAATTGTAACAGGGGCTACGGTTTTGGCATCAAAACCTGAAATTCTGGAAAATTTGAGACGTCCCACCCGGGTGGGTTCAGACCTCGAGGTCGATCCCCACCGGGCAGTGATCAGACCCCTGAACTTCAGGCAAGATGTAGGCCTTCTTGACCCGTTTGAGCAACGAGGTGCTGACGAAGAAGTAATCGATGCGCCAGCCGATGTTGCGATCGCGCGCGCGCGACTGCATGTCCCACCAGGAGTATTGCTCGGGTAAGTCGGGGTGTTGTTCGCGGAACACGTCATGAAACCCGGCGGCCAAAAAGCGGTCCATCCAGGCGCATTCTTCGGGCAAAAAGCCCGAGATCTTGCGGTTGGCCTTGGGGCGGGCTAGGTCGATGTCTTTGTGCGCCGTGTTCACATCGCCGCACACGATCACGTTTTTGCCCTCGGCGAGAAGCTTCTCGCACATTTTTTGGAACGCTTCATAGAAGTCCATCTTATAACGCAACCGCTCCTCGCGCGACTTGCCATTGGGGAAGTACACGTTGAACAAAACGAAATCGGCATAGTCGGCGCGCACCACGCGGCCCTCGCCATCGGTCTCGGGCATGCCGAGGTCACAGGCTGTAAAAAGGGGCTTCTCGGGACTGTAGATTGCCGTGCCAGAATACCCCTTACGCTCCCCCGAACAGAAGGTCCAATACCCATCGGGTAAATCCCGCAGGCTGGCGACAACTTGTTCTTCATGAGCTTTGGTTTCTTGCAAACCCAAGATATCGGGCTTATGCTCGATCAAAAAATCGCGGAAACCTTTTTTCAACACGGCGCGCAGGCCGTTCACGTTCCAAGAATAGATGCGTAGGGTTTTAGACATAGGGGGAAAGATAGGTAGGGGGTATAGGGTAAGGGGTAAGGGGTAAGGACCTAGCCTAGACCAAAACACCCTTCGTCTACACACTACCCCAGGGAGAGGCCCGCCGGGGAGTGCGTTCACCCCCAAAAAAACTCGCGGGCGCTTAATCTTTCGGCAGCCCCAACGCGAACCGAATTTTGGGGAACCGTTGCAAGCCCCAATGGGCCGCGTGCGCCAATGCATAGCTACCGGCCAGTACGAACGAAATGCGCAGCACGAAGGTTACCGGGCCGAGGTCGGTCAAGAACGTATCTGCCAGCCGCAGTACGTGCGTGTGTGCGAGGTAGACGAAGAACGAGAAGGGCGCGATGTAAGTGAAAAACCATTGCCAGCGAGGCGCCTGATGGATGTTGGCTTTGAACCAGTCGCGGTGTTTGAGGAAGAGCAGAAAGCTGGCGGCGCAATAAGCGAGCACCACCCAGCGATTGAAGTGATCGGCGTAGGCGAGTTTTTTCTTGAGCACCGCGATGTTGATCCAGAACTCGATGCACACCAAGGTCAGCACACCGGCCCACAGCGTCCACACTTGAGCACGGGTCATGCGCGAGAGCAAACCCGACAGCCACTGCTGGTTCCACGCGGCATAAGACCCTACGGCGCAATAGAACCCGAAGAACACAAGCAAGTAGGCATAGAGGGGCGGCAGCTGCCAGTTCAGCATGCGGTAGTAGGATTCCACCGGCGACATGATCGCCATCATGGGAAGCAGCGTGGCGATCAAGAACCACTTCGACTTGGTCCACTTGTAAATCAGCGGGAAGATCAGGTAGAACTGAAAAATCACGATGAGGAAGTAATACTGGTAGTCGAACCCTTTGAGAAAGAAAAACTCCGCGAAGCGGGCGAGCGCCGCGCCCGGCGCCTCGAGCCAAGGCAATGAGCCGAGGAACCCGAGGTGGCGGTACGACGTGAGCGCCGACCACAGAAAGAAGGGTGCGAGAATGCGCGGCATGCGGCGGCGGTAGTACTGCCACAGCGGGAGCGGGTTCGACTTCTGTTGCATGGTGAGCGCGTAGCCCGACAACAGAAAGAACGCCGGCACGGTGAAACGCGAAAATTGATCGAGCAAGGTCGCGAGTCCACCGGGCGATAAAAAATCGTGACGCGCGTAAAAATCGCGGACCCAGAGGTTGATGCAATGCGTCATCACCACCACTGTGCTGGCAGTCGCGCGCAGCAAGTCGCCATCGCGTCGACCGAGGAAGGGGGGCGTTTTGGGGGTGAGTTCGGTCACGGGGTTTTCCGGATACGGGGAGACCGGCAAATGTAGTAGGGGCGAGCGACGGCTCGCCTCGGTTTGCCCCGATGTTGTTTAGTGGGTGGGATTGACCGATGGTGTCTTAGGAGCGTATGGGGCGAGCGACGGCTCGTCCTCATTCCTCCACCCAGTCGGCCAACGATCAATCCCGTGCAGATTGAAGTACGACGCCGTTCAGCCACGCGCGCACGCCGACCCCGCGCACCCCTGTGAGCTGATAATCCACGAGGCGCGCCCCCGAGGGCAAGGTCAAAACACCGTCTAATTTCTGCAGGGTTTTGCCGTCCGGGCCGTACAGTTCGACGCGCAACGCGTGGGTTTGTCCTGCCGCATCGAATGCGTGCGATGGGAGTAAGAAGACCTTACCGCCCACGCGCAGGCGCGAGGGCTCTGTGGCGCCGGCCCGAATGGTTGTGGCCGCTCCGATGGTGAAGGTGGTGAGCGACCGCAAGGTGTGCACCCCGTTGGTGGCTTTAGCCCGCACGGCATAGGCGCCCTGCGGTGAAAGCCCGGCGTTCCACGCGAACGAACCGTTGCCCGACAACGTGCCACCGGGTGGTAGACTGATGGGTGAGAATGCGAAGTCGTTGCGTGGCCCGAGTGAGTCGCGCACCGTGAGCGCATACGCGACGTCGGCACCGGTAGACCAGGCTGTATCCAACGAATCGTTGACGCGGATGCGGGGCAAGGTGCGCACGTAAAAGTCGAGCCCCTTGGCGACGTCGAGCCGGCCGCTAGTCGCCACTTTGCCAGATAGTTTCGAGTCGACCTTCACGCCGGCGAGCATGAGCGAACGTGTGAGGGGGACGTTCATGCGGTCGCTGGCTAAACGCATCAGGCCGGCATAGCCCGCGAAGAACGGTGCGGCCAGCGAGGTGCCGCCGGTGACCGTCACCACGTTGTGCTTGGTGGAGTCGAGATCAGCATGGGTGATGCGGACGTCGTCGATGCGCAGCACGCGCCCGGCGGCAGAGGCGGTTCCTGAACAGGCCGTCCCCAGCGTGTTGTAGACGCAGGTACGGAATAAAATTTTGAACAGGGTGTTGTCCACATCGCCGAGATTGATCGAGATGACTTCGTTTGTCATCGTGGTTCCGGTACCTCCGATCAAAATGGGATCGGACGATCCAGCGGGCAGTGCGAACACATCAAGGCCGTCGCGGCTGTTGGCGGGCAAGAGGCTCAAACGGAACTTGAGTAACCCGCCGCGCTTACCGCGCAGGTCGATGCTATCTAGGGTCAGGGTCGTATTGGTGCCAGAAACCCAACGCAGGCTTTTCGTGCCTTCCATGGTATCGGTCGCGGCTTGCCACGTGCCGCCCGTAAAACTCCAGCGCGATCCGCTGAAGGTTTCAAAATTCTCGGCGTACACCCCGAGTGCGGGCGGTATCCCGGTGGTGACGATGTGGTCTCCCGGGGCGGCGAGGTCGACCTTGGTCGCGCCGTAATTGGAATACCCCGACAAGTTCAGAAGCGGATCGTGCGCGCCGATCGAGTAGACATTCGCGAAGTTGTACGAAAAAGGTTGGCGCGCGTTCACGTCCAAGTTCAACGCGCTATTGCCCGAGGCCGCCGCCACGATCACACCCGCATCGCGCGCGGCGATGAAAGCGTTCCGCAAACCAGTGTGCGTTCCCGTGCTGTTGATGCCGATGCTGAAATTGATGACGTGCGCGCCACGGTCCACAGCATAGAGGATGCCGGCGGCGATGCTGTCGGCGTTGCCGAAGCCCGCGGTGCTCAGCACGCGCACGGGTAAAATCTTCACGCGGGGCAACATACCCGGTATGCCGATGCCGTTGTCGAAACCGGCCGCGATCACGCCACTGGTCATGGTGCCATGTCCATTATAATCTTGCGCATCGTTGTCGCTGTCTACAAAGTCCCAACCCCGGATGTCATCCACAAACCCATTGCCGTCATCATCCACACCCGCCGCGCCATTGGCTTCCGCGGCGTTCACCGCAAAACGCCCTTGCAATTCCGGATGTAAAAAGTCGAAGCCTGCATCCAAGACCGCGATGACCAAGGTATCTGACCCGTCGAACCGTTCCCACACGGGAGCGATGTTGATCCCCGACCCGGTGGTGTCGCCGCAGATCACGCTCGATTCGAGATAAGGCCACATCGGTTTTTGGCGGCAGCCGACATTACTTTCTTCTGCGGGTGTCGCGGTGTAGATCAAGGACGCTTCGCCCGGCAGATAGCCTGCGGGAAAAGCGTAAACGGGATTCTCGAACGTGGTGCCGAATTCTTGTTCAAGCCACTGCCGCGCCTGGTGACGACGGTTACGCGACGCGGCTTTTTCGGTCGAGGGGCCCGTCGCATCAGCCTCTGCAGAAAGCCGGTTCGCCCAGCGCCGCGAGAGGCGAAATGATGGTCCGCGTATGGCAAATGTTTTTCCCGTATCGCCGGGCTCCTGCGATTGACTCTGTAAAAAGCCCGCGAAGCGATCGCGTTGCCCCGCATCTTTGGCCACCACTTGAATGGGTGAGAATTCCGCGGAGAGGCGCAGGTTGGGGCTGGCGGCACTTGCGCATACCGTTGAGAGTGCGCCAAGCGCGACCCCCGCAAGGCCGAATCGGAAAGAGGTCATGATAGGGTTCACGGTTTCAATTTACCCGGTTTAGGGGGTTTCTGTTTGGTAAAACGGGTTTTGGTGAGGACGAATCGTATTCAATGGACCCCAAAGGGAGCCTGGGGTGATCAGCCCGGGCGTGTATGAACGTTTCTCCTTTTGTTTTAGGACGAATGGGGCGGTTAAATTTTCACCTCCGCTTTCCTTGGGATTCCGCATGAAAACAGGTGTTCTTCTTATCAATCTCGGTAGCCCCGAGGCCCCCACAACCGCCGCCGTGCGTCCTTATTTACGGGAGTTTCTCTCAGACCCCCGCGTGATCGACATCGCCGCGCCGCTGCGCTGGTTGCTGTTGAATGCGATTATTCTGCCCACGCGCCCGTCTAAATCGGCTGAGGCCTACGCCCAAGTGTGGACGCCTGAGGGCTCGCCCTTGTTGGTTCACAGCCGGGCGTTCGCAGCAAAAATGACGGTCGAATTGGGCGATGAGTATGTCGTGGGCTTGGGCATGCGTTATGGCAATCCCTCTATCCCGGCCGTGCTCGATGAACTTTTGCGCCAACCTTTGAAAGAGTTGGTGGTGGTGCCCTTGTACCCGCAATACGCGTCCTCCAGCACGGGGACCGCGCTTGAAGTGGTCTTACGCGAACTCTCCACACGTTGGAATATCCCACCGGTGCGCGTGACCCCGCCGTTTTTCGACAACCCCGGATACCTCGATGCAATGGCCGAGAATGCCGCGCCGCGATTGGCCGCGTTTAAGCCCGATCACGTTTTGTTCAGCTATCACGGTTTGCCCGAGCGCCAGATTGTGAAGTCCGAGTGTGCGCCAGGCCATTGCCTCGCGAAGGATGACGCGTGTTGCGCAACCTTGGATGCGCGCAACGCCTACTGTTATCGCGCGCAGAGCTTCGCCACCACGCGCGCCCTCGTTTCGCGCCTTGGGCTGGATCCCGCACACGTCTCAACGGCCTTTCAATCCCGCCTAGGCCGCACGCCGTGGATTAAACCTTACACCGACGAAGTGCTCGAAACCCTCGCACACGCGGGGGTCAAGCGTCTTTCGGTGTTCTCGCCGTCGTTTGTGGCGGATTGTTTGGAAACTTTGGAGGAGCTCACGATTCGCGCGGCCGAAACCTTCATTGAAGCCGGCGGCGAAGCCTTGGAACTTGTGCCGGCATTAAACGCCAACGATGCGTGGGTGCGCGCGGCGGCCGGAATTATCCGTCGCTGAGCAATTTCGTGCGTTCCGGGGTACCCTGAAATTGGCGTATTCTTGAAAATTTCAGGGGCCACCGGACTTTTTTCACTTTTTTCGACAAAGACCATTGACGAGCATTGGGAACCCGTTTACCTTTGCTCTCCCGTTTGAGACAGCGAATAGCTGAAGCAAACAGGCGGCTCACCCCAGCGGTAGCCGGTACCTTGACAGTAGAAGAGAGCAAGGAGAAGGCGGATAGGCCTTACCAAAGAACTTCGGTTCTTGGTTAATAAGGAAAGCCGCGGAAGTGGTTCGACGGTCCAAATAGTATTGCTGCTATTTGCACTCGAGGAACCTGCCAGCACGGGAGATCGCCCGTGGTGGAGTAGTCTCCGGAAATACAGAGTTTCGAACAGAGACAATTAA
>JBIIWL010000096.1:0-6804 GCA_044338885.1 Fibrobacteria bacterium | reverse complement strand
TTCTGCCGTTCTACTTGTGGGACCCCGTTTTATTCTGGTCCGATAACCCGTACCGTATTCAGTCCAGCTTCGTCTCACGCGAAATTCTAATCGCAGTGCTCGTCGCGTCGATCGTACTGGGGTACCTCAAACGCCGCTCTGAGGCCACGTTTTTGTATTCGGGCATGACGGTTTTCATCACCTTGATCTTGTGCTGGGCACTCAAGTCGATGAGTGTGGGGTGGAGCGGTGCCTTATGGTGGCATGGGTTCGACATCACCTATTTTTTCCTTGCGTTGCCTTTTTTAATCCTTGCGCTGGGCGATCTAATGGCTGTGCCTATGCACAAGAGCGAAATTCGGAGTTCTACACCATGAAATTATTTGTCAACGGCGCCTCGGTTGAGTATGGGGAGCCGCTTACCATTACCACTCTGCTCGCTCAGTACAAACTCAAACCCGAGACCGTCGTGGTCGAATACAACCGTCGCGTGCCGGGCAAGCACGAATATGATCAGATCACACTCGCCGAAGGCGATCAGATCGAGATCGTCAAGTTCATGGGCGGAGGCTAAGTCAATGGGCAATGGACAATGGGCCGTGGACAATAAACACAGCCTTACGAGTTTGACGATCAGCGTCACTTGGGATTTATCGAAAATCTCCGGACTGGATCTTCCGTTTTTGATTTCCCATTTTCCACGTTCCATTTCCCACTAATATGCGTTCCCTCCACCTCCTCGATTCCTACCTGCCGCGCACGGAGACGTTCATCTGGCAGACGTTGCGCGCGCTGCGGCGGTTTCCGCCCCTCATCGTCGCCGACAAGCTTGAAAACCGGGCGTTATTTCCGCTCCCCGCCACCGCGTCCTTCATGTCCCTTACCCCAGCGCGGCCGCTCGCGTCAAGGGTCATGGCGCGTCTTACAAATACGTTTGCCCCTGTGCGCTACCCCGGCGGTCTGCAGGCGCTGGCCGTGCATGATGTGGGCGTGTGTCATGTCCACAAAGGCTTTCGCGCCCTTGTGACGCGCGACTTTACGCGCGCCTTGGGCAAACCGTTGCTCGTTAATTTTTACGGCTCCGACGTCTCTCAAAAAGATTTTTTACATCGCGCGGCGTCCGGGTATCGCGACCTCTTTGCGCAGGCGCGCTTTCTCCTTGTCGAAGGCCCCGCCATGCGTGATCGTTTGGTGCGCCTTGGCGCACCCGAAGATCGCATCCGCGTGCAGCGCATCGCGATCGACCCGGCCGACTATGTGTTCCGTGAACGCACTTGGGACGGCAACCGTCCGTTGAATCTTTTATTCATCGGAAGACTTGTCGATAAAAAAGGTTTAGATGTGGGGCTTCGTGCTTTGGCCTCCGGGTTTTCGGGAGTGCCTTGGCGGCTGACGGTCATCGGAGACGGGCCGCGCCGCGCGGAACTCGTCGCGCTGGCCAAGCGCCTTAAGATCGCCCACCAGGTCGATTTCGTCGGGTATAAATCACTTGATGAGATGCGCGCCGCACTCAATACCCACGACCTCTTGCTCCAACCGTCTCAGGTTGCGCCCGATGGTGATGCCGAGGGCGGCGCGCCGACCGTCATCTTAGAGGCCCAAGCCTGCGGTCTGCCGATCGTGTCGACCGACCATGACGACATCCCGTTTGTGACCGCCAACGCGCAGCCCGGCCCGCCCAGCGCGTGGCTGGCCCCGCAAGGTGACGTTTCCGCGCTGGCGGCGCTCTTGCGCCGGGCGGCCGATGAGTCGTCACAGTGGGGGCGTATGGGCCGCGCGGGCCGGGCTAAAATCGAAGCCCACCACGACGTGTCCCAAACCATTCTCACCTTAGAAGACACCTACGCCGACGCGGCGGGATGACGCCCTCCCGCCTTCGGGGGATCAGACCGCGTCCGCGTTGGTCTTCACCGTGCGACGATGATTTTCCCGCGTTGAATCGTCCCGCTTGAGGTGACGCTGAACATATACACGCCGGGCGGCACCGCCTGGCCACTTTGATTTGTGCCGTCCCATTGGGCCTCGTTCCCGACCAGTTCGTGGGGATGAAAAATGCGGATCACACCTCCGGTCGGGTTGTAAATACGCACGGTCGAATGAGCGGGGAGCTTGTTTAAAATCACAAAGCGGTGGTGGGCGCGGAACGGGTTGGGGTAGGGGATGATGGGCGCCAGTTGTCCGGAGGGGATCGCCGGTTGCGAGGCGCTCTGCAGCACGGCAACACCGCGATCCGTAGTGACCCACACCTTTCCGTTGACGGGGTCGACCGTCACATCGAAAATGAAAAGACTGGGTAAGCCGTCACTCATCACGTAACGACGCACCGAGGTAATCTGCCCCGTGGGATCGGTCTGCACATTGTAAAGCCCGTTTGCACAGCCGACCCAGAGTTTGCCCGAAGGGTCGCTTTCCAAACTTTTGCAATTGCTGCCCGAGAAATTGTCGATCGGTTTAAGCTCGCGCGTCGTGGATAAGTCGAGGCTATCGAGGTAGGCCAGCCGATCGCCGATCAAAACCCAAGGGCGATTCCATCCATCGGCCGTCAAGTCCCACGCCTCGCTGGCGATCGACCCGGGCAGAGTCCAGATTTGAGCCGCTTCAAAGCGAGGGCCTAACCCTTCTTCGCGGACCTTCATAAAGGTGACGCCGTATTCGGTCGCCACGCCCAAGAGTGTATCCGAGTAAAGGTGGATCGCATGAGGCGCTCCGCCCGACATATCCAATCCTGTGGTTGGGCACTGGACGATGCCAGCCGCGGTGTCGAAATAGGCCAACTGGTGCCGTTGGTCGCCGGTCACGCTGGCGAAAATCAAACCGCCCAGCGTATACCCGGGCCCGGTCTTGGTGTAGGGGCGCGATAAGGAATGCACGACAGTGAATCCATCGCCTGGGAAGAATGGCACCAGACAGCTGCTCGGTTGCGCGACTGAGTTTTTAAACGCATCGTTTTGACCATTGGCCCGCCGTCGTACCAGCCCGCCCCCCCACGAACCGACGAACACATCGCCCGCCGGAGTGACCACGGTGTTGCGCAGAAAGCGGTAATACAATTCTTCTTGCAACCCCGGAGGATTGACGTTGACCAACGTGGGTACGGCCGTGATCGAGCCGGTGTTCAAGTTGATATGCTTCACCCCCGATTGCGCTTGACCATAAACCTGATCACCCCACGCGCCAATGTTGGCGACGGTATCGCGCGGAAACGCCTGGAGCGGTGAGATCACTGCCGCATCAGGCGTCGCACTGGCGGGGTTCGCCGACACCGCAAGGCCCGTGGCCCCGCCCACGAATATTTTGCCGCCCGCCGCCACGGCGCTGGTCAAGTCTGTCCACGGTGCGCTGTAAGTTTGGCTCCCGATGATCAGAGGAGTGCCGGCAAAGGCGCGCACTGTCACGGGCGATTGTGCGGGCGCCTGTAAGAGTGTGCCTGGCCCAAAGGTGGCCACCGTATCGCCGACCACGGCCAAGTGGCTGAACTGCCGGGCTGGGTCTGCCGCAAAGGGCACTTTCACCCATTGAGTGAAGTCGGCTGGGTTCGCGTACCCTTGGTTCGCGGGCGGATTCAGCGGGTCCGCGAAGTAGAGGCGGGCTTTATACAACCCGGCAGAGGTGCCCACATATAACGTATCGCCCCGGCGCAACAACGACAAAACGGGGACATCCAGATCGTTGCCGAACCGTGTGAGTGTCAGCTCAGAGACTTTGCGGCGCGTATCGAAGAGGGCCAACCCTTTTTGAGACCCGAGGTAAAGATGAGGGCCTGCAGACAACACCGCGCGATCGTTCATCCGCCATTCAGCGGTGACATAACTACCGCCGTGAGTGCTCCAACGGGTTCCGTCGGCTGAGAGCACAGAGAGGTACCCGGTGCGGGCCACTGCCCACAGCGAACCCGTCTGATCTTGCACGAGCCCCGTGATCCAGGGGTCGGTGATTCCGTCGAGGTTGTTGAAGGTGCGCTCGCTGTTTGTGGTGGTATCAATGCGGCGCACGCCGCCCAAGGTGGCCGCGTAGACTGCGCTGCCGTGTTTGGCCAAGGCGGTGACGGTACCCATATCGGTAAAGGTGCGCCATTGCCCGACATAGCCGGGTGCAGTCTGAGCTGCTGCAGCCAGCAAGGCTGTGACCGCAAACAAAGGCAGGGGGGCGGCCGCCGTGCGACGCGCCCACGTTGTGACGAGGGAGACGATGTTCATATGGTGAGCAATCTACGAAGGTGACGGGGTCAGAAAGGTGCGCACAAGCCCCAGAAAGTCATCGGAAAGGTGGACCGATTCAGGGGCAGAGATCAAGTGTTCGGGCCGGTGGGGGTGAGTTTCGAGTTTGACCCAGTCTTTGGGAGAACAGACGAAATGGTCTATTCCGGCGCGCCCGGCCGCGTGCCGTGCTTTCGTGAGGTTGGGTAAACCATGGTCGGGGCCCTGGCTGACGCCGGCGATGCGGACCCCCAATCGTACCAGCGACCGTGTGAAGGCTTGCGGATGTCCCAGGCCGGTTAAAACCCATACGGGGGTGGATTGTTCGATCAACCGGGTGAGCGGGAGGGGGATTTGGGGTGTGCGGCTAAAGCCGTCTCCCTCCCGCAACACCACGTCGACGTCCTTCAGGGCGGTGGCGGTCATACGGTAAGGGCCGGCCGGGAGAAGGTCCCAACACCCAGGCGACTCTCCCGGCCGGACCAGCGCGACGCGGAGGACCCGCGGCGAGCGGGTCAGCCGTGGGTCCATGAGGCCGTCGTCACAAATCAAAACCTCCGGCCGTGCGTCGCGCCCGGCTTTACCGAGCGCGGCCCGCGCTAAGGCGCGGTCCCGGGTGGCACAGACGCGCGCTCCGGTCCCCTTCAGAGCCCGCGCGAGCAGGACCGCCTCATCGGAACTGGCGCGCCAGTCCGAATCCGGAAAGACCTCAATACACCCTGATACGTGCCGAATGATTGAGCGCCCCTCTCCCTCGGGGAGAGGGGTTGGGGGTGAGGGCTCACCACCAGAATCCCCGTGTGGCTTGGGTTTTTCGGTTACCCCGATTCGGTAGGTCAACACACCAACGCGATAGCCTGCGGTCGTAAGGTGTTGGGCCAGCGCGTGCACCACGGGTGTTTTGCCGGCTCCTCCCGCTCGCAAACTGCCGATCACGATCACGGGGATCGCCTGTGGGTCTTGATGACGCGCGGGGCGCAACCAAAGGGCGCGATGCAGGGCGACGCCGGTGGCGTAGAGCAGGGTCGCCGGGGCGAGCAGCACCTTACGAAGCCGTGACGGATGATCGGGGAGAGGAAAGCGCATGGAGATAGACCTGAAGTTAGCAGAGTGAGGGGAACATGGCGTGATCAGACGGTGTTCTCTCCTCCCAAGGATGATGATTAGGATTGTCCCTTCCGACGTCTTACCCCCAACACTTCTACCTTGCCGCTTTATGTCATCCGTATCCGGTTTAGAATCGCGCCACGCGGCGCTGCTGTTGCTGTTGGAACAAGAGGCCACGGGCGCCTTTTTCAAAGATTTGTTCCCCGCGGGGTTGCGCGATTTGCGCGATGACGATGCGGGCCTAGCGCGGGCGATTTGCTTCGGGGTGTTGCGTATGCGACGCCTGCTTGACTTCAACCTGGACGCGCATGCCCCACGTGGCATCAAGGGCGCCAAGCTGCGCATGTTGCTCCGCATCGGCGCCTATCAAATCCTTTACCTCTCGGGTGTGCCGAGCTTTGCGGCGGTGAACACCACGGTTGAATTGGTAAAGCAAGAGGTGGGGCGCGCGGAGTCGGGCTTCGCCAACGCGGTGCTCAAGGCCATCGCCCGCGATGGCCTGGTGACGCCCAAGGGCAACGATTTTAAATCGCTCGCCATCCGTTATTCTCACCCTGAATGGATGGTACGGCGTTGGGGCCGGGCGCTCAAGCCCATGGCGCTTGAAGCGGCGCTACAACGCAATAATGAGGAAGCCCCGGCGTGGGTGCGCGCGAACCCGCGCCGCGGCGCGCCCGCAGACTTGCCAGAGGCCGTGGCCCACGATGGCGTGGTCTTAGAGGCGCATCCTGAGCTGCCGATGTTTTACCGCGTGGTCGAAGGTGTCGGCCCGGCGCTGCGCAGCCATGCGTTCGCCGATGGATTTTTTTCCTTTCAAGACCCGGTCTCGGCGTGGGTGGTGTCGCTGCTTGACTGGCACCCTGGCCTGTCGCTGTTGGATGCCTGTGCAGCACCGGGTGGAAAGTCGGCGTTGACCGTCGAATCGGCGCTGGCCCGCGGCGAGGGTGGTCTTGCTCTGATCGACCAATCGCGCATTGTCTGTGGCGATGCTTCGCCAATGCGGTTGCGCCGCCTCGAGGATGCGCGGGAGCGTCTCGGTCACGCCGGCCTCATGCCGGTGAGTTTGGATGTATCGCACCCGCCGTTTCGTGCGGGATCATTCGATCGCATTCTGATTGATGCGCCGTGCAGCAACCTCGGCGTGTTGCGCCGCAGGCCTGAGGCCCGTTGGAATTCGACGCCCGAACATGTGGCGTCGCTGGCGGTTCGTCAACAAGCGGTGTTGCGCGGCGCGGCGACCTTGCTTAAGCCAGGCGGTCGGTTGGTCTACGCGACCTGCAGTGCCGAATCGGAAGAGACGGTGGAGGTGGTGCGCGGGTTCCTCGATCAAAACCCTATGTTCCGCGCAGTTCAAGCCGATGGTATGGTGCCCGCGGCTTTGTGTCGCGAAGGGTTTTTACGCGTATGGCCCGGTGAAACCGAGTACGACGGCTTTTTTGCGGCGGTGATTGAACGGGTGGGGGAATAGCGGTCAGCGATCAGCAGTCAGCGATCAGCAGTCAGCGATCAGCGGTCAGCGATC
>JBIIWL010000095.1:0-6850 GCA_044338885.1 Fibrobacteria bacterium | reverse complement strand
CGGTTTTGGTGTGGTGATAGAACAACTTCAGGAAGATTTCCACAGCCTTAAAGCTGGCCTCTTCGGTGAACCCCAATTCGGCGGCCACCTCGGGCTGGAGGTGGAAGTTTAGGCGGTCGTCTTTTTTCTGCGTAATGAAATGAATGCAGCACCGGACCTGGAGCAGGAAATCATAAGCGGCGCGGATGTCTTCTTGCTCTTGCGGCGTGATCAGACCTTCGCGCACGAGATCTTCAAAATTCGCGCAATCATGCCGAACTTTGGCGATCCACATCATGGAATGAACATCGCGGAGGCAGCCGCTGCCCTCTTTAATGTTCGGTTCCAGCATTTGCACCAACGAACCCATCCGCTCACGGCGGGCTTCATGCTCTCCGATTTTAGCGCGCACCAACGCGGCGATCCGCCAGGGGAACAGCCGCTTGCGCATCAAATCCGCAAAACTGCGGTAGAGGCGGTAATCGCCGGCAATAAACCGCTCGTTCAGGAACGAGGTCCAAGTCTCCGGATCTTTGGCAGAGGCCTCTTTGCATTGGGCCAAGGAGCGGACAGATGAGCCCACGGAAAAACCAAAATCCCACAAGCTGCGGATCATCACCTCAGCCTGTTCCTTTTCGTATCCATCTGGATCGGGCGACGTCAACACGAGGAGGTCGATATCGCTTTGCGGGCAGAGCTCCATGCGTCCGTAACCGCCCACAGCGACCACGGCGACGCAGCGTGCATCCTCGGGTATGCCGTTTTCCAAATGTTCCCACATCACGCGCAGCAAGGTGTCCACCATCTCGCTGATGAAGCGAACCGTGTCCGCGCCTGATGACCCTTCGCGGTTGAGGCGGCGGATCTTATCGCGCTGGCGTTGCAGCACAGCCTTGACCTCGCGATTGCGCCCGGCGGCGTCGGGTTGGCTGAAGGCGTCGCGAAGCGATTGAACGAAATCGCCGCGCTGCTGAATTTGAGAGAAGTTGCGTAGAGTCATGGAAGCAGCAATTTAGACAGAACGAAACCGCTCAACAGGATCGCGATGTCTGACCAGACGACTGTGGCCATGGTGGACCGCCCGACGCCTTCGGCACCGCGTGTGCTGGTGGAGCCGAACCAACACCCAAACAGACCAATCCACCCCCCAAATACCGCCGCTTTCACAAGCCCGGCCACCAAATCGCGATCTTGGTAAAACAATCGAACCCCAAAAAAGAACGTCTCGGCCGACATGCCACGGAAGAGCGTCACCACCGCCAATGCCCCCAGAATCGCGATGGAGGAGGAGAGCACGGTTAACAGCGGTAAGGCGATGATAGAGGCCAAGAAGCGGGGCACGTATAACAATCGACGGGCATTCAATCCGAGAGCCTTCATGGCATCGAGCTGTTCGGTGACTGCCATGGTTCCCAGCTCGGCCGACATGGCGGCACCAGCGCGCCCCGCCACCACCAAAGCGGTGAGAACAGGCCCCAACTCAAGCATGACCGATTTGCCGACAGCAGAGCCCACATAACGCAACGGCACGTAGTCGGCGAAGTTATGCGCGGCTTGCCAGGCAGCCACAGCACCGGTAAAGACAGAAATGAAGGCGACCAAAGGAAGCGATGTGACGCCGATCCACACCAATTGCTCGCGCACCGCACGTGGGTGCCGCAGCGCGCCAGGCAAGCCCGCCACCATCGTACCGGCAAAACGAGCAAACGATGCCACGACCATGACGTACGACAAAAAGCGCGCGCCCAAGGCCGTTACGCGAGCATCAATGGTGGTCAATAATTGCATCTGTACCCTAGGATTAAAAACTGAATGCTGCCGTCAGTCGTCAGCAGTCAGCGATCAGTCATGACCTACAGGAATCGCTGAACGAATTGCAAACTAGCCTCAACTTACAACCCGTTGCCTACTGTAGTTCTGCTTTGCTGACCGCTTCTCGCTGACAGCTGATCGCTCATCCATCATTCACCTAACAGTCGCTCATAGTACCATTCTACACGGCGTTTTTGTGTGGGGGTGAGTGGTAGACGACGGGCGTCTTCGCGGCGTCGCCGCAGCTCCACCGCGAGGGAATCCACCGGGAGTGGGGCCCGGGGCGGGATCTCGATGCCGCCCCGATAAGCCTCCGCGCGGCGTTGCTGCTGTTGACCGCGCTCTTCCATCGCATCGGCGGACTCTAACAGGCGCGTCCGGAATTGTTCTTGACGTTTCTGTAACGTAGCGGGGTCGAATTGACCGCCGCGCAGCGCGCGCTCCAGCGCGCGCGCATCGTCCGCCAATTGTCGCAGCTTGCGCGCGGCGCCGCCGGCGTCGTCCGCACCCTCGGCCAAACTTTCAAGCGCGTCGGCAACTTCTTGCTGAGCATTGGCGGCCGCGCCGCGCAGATTTGAGGATGAACCTTCCCCACCGCTCCCCTCGCCCGCACCAGGTTGTTGTCCGCCCGGCGATGACGATCCACCGGATGAACCGGATCCGGGCTGTGAACCGTTTGGCCCCCCTGAAGAACTCCCGGAAGACCCACTCGCCCCCCCCGCACGGCCAGCGCCTTTACCGGAAGCCGACCCACCGGGTTCACCACCTTGTGAGCCACCGGGGTTGCCCGGCCCGCTTTGACCACGCCCTGTTGATTGGCCGCGCTGCTGCATCAGTTCGCGCAACAACTCTTGCGTCATGCGATTGGCGGCCATTTGTTGACCCGACATGCCACGCATGCGGCTGGCCATACCATCGCTGCCCTCTTGACCCGACTCACCTGATTCGCCGCCGCCAAAGTCACTCTCTCCCTGACCGTCCCCTTCGTCGGATCCCCCGCCACCATTTGAGTCGGATAACCACTTCAATAATTCACGAGCCACGGAGCGGGCGTTGCGGCGCAAGGCGGCCAAGGTGGTTGAGTCGGGCGTTGTCGAGAGTGCGTCGGCATAGGCGGTCATTCCGATCGCGCCGCGACGGAGCGCGTCGCTTTCGAAGGGCTTGGCGGCCGCCAACTTGAGCGCACGGGCCGACAACCACTTGGCCACGCGCGCGATAGCTTGCGCATCGTCTTTGTCGTGTGGCGTGGTGATCCACCGGGTGAACTCGAGCGTTTCTTCCAGTACGGCCCGCACTTCCGCCTTATCAACGCCTTGATCCATGCTGGCTAGGGCCTTTTCCATGTCCTGCGCCGCGGCGGCCAGCTTTTGGGCGGCCAAGTCGGCGCCGGCTTTGGCCGCAGGGCGATCCGCTTTGGGTTGTTTGAGTTTTTCGCGCGTCTTTTTCATCGACTCGCGCGCCTCTTGCGATTTCGACTTGATCGACTCTTTTTTTAACGCCTTCATGCTGGGTTGCGAGGCTAAAGCGTCTTGACGCTTCATGGCTTGGTCGAGCCGTTTCTCAAGGGCTGCTTGCTCCGCCGCGAGTTCGTCCGGTCCAAGAGCTTGGTCACTCTGCGGCTTGGCGATGGCAGCGGCCAAATCCTTCTGGTCCTCTTCCAGAGCGCGCATGTCTTGCCCGAGTTCGCGCAGCGCCTTCTGATCGCGCATGGTTTCCAGCATGCGGATGGCGCGTTCTAAATCGTTTTTCAGCCCCTGTTTTTTATCCAGCATGTCGCGCATGGCGCGCTGTAAATCTTCGGAGCGCGGGGCCTCCTCACCTGAATCCCGGCGCAGGCGTTCCTTCTCCCCCTCGTCGAGTACCTCTTCCAACAACTCGCGCACGCGATCCATCTTTTCAAGCACTTCGGGGCCGATCGTCCCGTTTTCAAGGCCTTTCTGCATGGCCTCCTCAAGCTGCTTCACGGCCTCTTCCACATCTTCGCGCGCCCGCGCCTGCTGGCGCGCCGCCGCATCTTCCCGCTGCGTGCGAGCGTCCTCAATCCGCTCTTGTTCCTTCAACCACTCTTTGAGGTCTGCTTGCTCCTCGAGTTGACGCGTCAAGTCGGCCTCGAGCCGCTCGCGATTTTGAGCCAAGGGTTTGGGCGCGGCCGAGCCCTCGGGCGGACGGGCGTTCTTGAGTTTTTGTTCGAGGGCCTTTTGATCTTTCGTGAGGTTTTCCAACGCGCGCTGGCGCGCCTCCACCGGTGCCCGGGCAATCTCGGGGGCCGGTAGGCGCTTCTCCAAGCCCTCAACCTCTTTTTTCAAAGCCTCCAAGGCTTGTGTCGCCGGAGTTTTCGCATCGGGTTGTTTTGATGCAGGCGCCTTTGACGCGGGGGATTTTGATGCGGCAGCCGCATTCGCCTGCTTGATTTCAGCCTCGAGCTGGCGTTTCAACTCCTGCACATGACGGCGCGGCTCGTCGCTCAGAATCCGCTTCACATCCCATTCGGTTGCGAGCGGTGGCGCTTCTGAGGTTTGGCCTTTATGAGGCGTGGCCGCCTCGCGCTGCACGCGTTTCTCACGCTCTAGGGCACTGTTCAAACTTGTAGTCGCGTCGCGCTCGCGTGCGCTCACCTCCGCCTTGACCTCCTCGGCCGAAGGCAACCGCAGTCGGATCGTCGCCGAGCGCGCCCGCTTAGGCCCAGAGACCGCGTCGTTATCGACGGCTTCGAATGAGAGCTCGACGGTTTCACCAGGCAA
The DNA here is from genome assembly GCA_044338885.1 of Fibrobacteria bacterium. Lineage (GTDB taxonomy): Bacteria > Fibrobacterota > Fibrobacteria > UBA11236 > UBA11236 > UBA11236. The sequence goes on along the minus strand of JBIIWL010000095.1, from coordinate 2,318 downwards.
CGGCGCGACCGGTGCCGCACCGGTGTTGCGGCCATCCCACACACCGCCACCATGGCCATCGCGCGGGTCGCGCCAACGGCTCACATCGCGCACGCCCTGACCGCGCACACGGCCCTCCACATCGCGCCACACATGGTGCACGCGCACCGCGCTGATTCCAAAATCATCCGTGGCGCGAAAGACCAGCGGTACCTTGAGGGCGCGCGGCAAATCACCATCGCCCGTTGGCGAAAGCAACACGATCTCAGGCAGAGCGTCGGCGCGCAGATCGATAGGCCATGGCCCCACCTGCGCCACACCACCCCCACCCTGAGGCCTATCAGTCAACGTCAGCGCTAAGGCCCCTTCAGCGCGCACGGTCCGCGTCCATGACACCTCGTCCCCGTCGCCGCGCGCCACCGTTTCACCCTGACGCTTTGAGTCCCCACCTGTGGCCCGACTCCACGTCAGCGCCCACGACTGCACCGTGCGATCGATGGTTCCACGCCATGTGACACGACTGCCCGGCAACACAGCCAGCCGCGTCGGCGCAGTCTCGAACGTTTCGGTGGGTAAGCGCGAATACCCAGGTGGCGTCACGACGACGCTCAAGTTTTTAAGGTGGGGCCGGGTCACGACCTCGACATCATAGGCCCGTGAGGTGAACTCCAGCGCGGTGAAGCGCACCGTGAGGTCTTCCGTGACGGGCCCAAAGCGAAAGCGGCGGATTTGGGGAGCCTGCCCCCGCGTAGGCGTGAGGTTGTGTGCGGCGTCAACCGGGTGTGCGCGGGTCAACTCGTAGCGGACCTCGCGATCGCGGCCCGCGCCCGCCACGCGCACGCGGGCATGCACCGGGCGGTGATCAGGAACATGTGCCACATCCACGTCAACAAACAGGGTATCGCCCCGCACGACACGTTCGGGCCAAGAACGCGGCGTCAGGCGCGGGGCCGGTATGGCCGCAAGGGCCCGCAATGGCAGCAGCATGCGGGTGAGCCCCGCGCCCGGGCCGCCAAAGTAGGCGGGCCTGAGCAGGGGTAAGAATGCGGCCATTAGGAATGATGCTACCGCGAGCACCAAGCCCGCGCGGCGCAGGAGGCCGGCACGGTCAGAACCCAACACGCGCGGCGCGGCCGGTATGACCAGTCGTTCGTTCCACGGCGCGAATAAAATTTCGAGCGCATCGCGCGTCGCCTCGGGATGAACGTCGGGGTGAAGCGCGGTGCGAAACACATCGGGTGCGGTGGGGTTTAAGCGATCGAGTTCTGCCGCAACGCGCGCGACCGCCTGTTCAGAATCAAGCGCGCGCCGTGCGGCCGACTGCCACGGACGCCGCGCAGCTAGACTGAGGCCAAACGGCCACAGCCACACGACCCATGTGGCCGCGGTCAAGGTGAGCCACAGGCCCTCGTAGGGCCGCGCGGCGGCCACCAACGAGAGCGCGGCACTCACCACGAGTTGAACGCACAACGCGATGAGGGCGGCGCGCTGGCCCCGCACGCGGCGGCGCGTCTGCAGCATGCGACCAGGCAGCGCGCCCAGTCGCGTGAGCAGCGGCCACCGTGCGGACGAGCTCATTCCCGCTTTTCGACCCGGGCTCGTGCCCGTGCGCCTTCCATGTACCAGGCGAACACATTCACACCCATGCGCAGGGCACGTTCACGAAGCGCCGGAGGCACATCATGAACCGCCGGGTCCTCCCACCCGTTGCCGAGGTCGGATTCGTGGGTAAAAAGCACCGCAAGGCGACCATCGAGTTCGATACCGTAGGCAGTCGCTGCTTTACCATCATGTTGGTGAATTTTGGGCAGTCCGTCGGCAAATGTATAGTGGCTTGAGAATACGGGGTGCGATGCAGGCAACGCGCGCAACGGGTGGCGCGGAAACAGCGTATCCATCTCGGCTCGGAACGATGCGGCGAGCCCATAATTATCATCGGCGAACAGCAGGCCGCCGCGCGCTAAAAATTCACGGAGGGCGCGACGCTCCTCTTCTGAAAAGGCGACGCGCCCATGCCCGGTCATAAACAACACGGGGGTCTTATACAACCCGGAGGACAACACCTCCACCACCACTTCATCGGGGCACACCTTGATTCCCAAATCGGCCTTTAAGCGTTTGCCCAAATTGGGCAGCATGCTGGGCCCGGTGTACCAATCGCCGCCGCCGGCATACTTCAGACGCGCCAGTGGAAAACAATCGGCGGCGTAAGCGGTGGACAGCGAAAACAGCAAACCGACAACGAACAGCGCGTTCGCACCGACCCTCATTTTCCAGTGCCTTCCCACAGCACCTGATACGTCTTGTAGTTCGAGCCGACGCGCTTGACGTATTCTCGG
>JBIIWL010000094.1:0-6941 GCA_044338885.1 Fibrobacteria bacterium | reverse complement strand
GCATTCATAACCAGAATTCTCTTGGAGCACAACCTTAAACTTCTTAAGGAGGCCGCATGAAAAAGCGCGATACAATTGGTGAAAACGAATTTGTTCTCACCAAGGAAGGACTCGATCAAGCTTTTGAACAGTTCAATAAAAAAATTCATACTGAGTATAAGGGCCTTTTTAAACGATATTCCAATAAACTCTCTGATGAAGAGGCTCTCTTTAAAGAGCTAATTTCTCTTTTGAAGTCTCATAAATAGGCAATTAATTTCGTGGTGCTTCGAGGTGTTTCTGTTTAGCTGCACTCAACGATTACCAAGCTCTTCGATCATCCCAAACTCGCGCGCGTCACTGCGTGCCGCCACGCGAACAGCTTCGCGAGCTTGCGGCGCGTAAACCACCCGGCGGCCACAAGCCCCACCACCCCCAACGGCACCTTATAGCGAATCGTATCGGTCATCACGCAGGTGCCGTCGCTGCCATCGCCCAAATCGACAAAGTGATGGCGGTGCTCCCAAAGTGGGAACGGCCCTTGGCGCATCCGGTCGTTGAACTCCGAGCCTTTGCGAAACCCGTAATGCTCCATCACCCAGGTGGTCCAAATCGGGCCCACCTTCGCGCGGATCACGACGCGCGACCCATCGTGAATCCCATCCGACATCGATACGAGGCTGATCTTTTCCCACGGGGGCGTTAAGAGCTCGAGCGTTCCCGGCTTTTCGTGCCAGGCAAACGCTTCGCGCGCCGACACCGGCAAGATGATGGCCCGCGTAAAGGTTTGGATGTATTGATTTTTTGGGGGTGTCATGCTGCGGTCAACAGGGTGGTGGAGTGATGGCGGCCTGATCTGTTGGTGAAACCAAGATACACGACCCAACCAACTAAACGTGTGACTTTCGGGAGCCGTTTAACCTTCCGCTTCGCGCATCAGCTTCAATTGCGCGAAAGCGTCTAAGGCCGCTGCGCGCGCGGCCGCATGATCAACGATCGGGTGGGGATAGGTTTGACCCAAGGTTACACCGGCGGCCGCGAGCACATCGGCCGGTGCGGTCCACGGGGCATGAATCCACTTGGCCGGCAGCTTCGCCAGTTCAGGAACAAACTCACGCACGTAGTCGCCGCTCGCATCAAACCGTTCACCCTGCGTCACCGGCGCGAAGATACGGAAATACGGAGCGGCATCCGCGCCACACCCGGCGGTCCACTGCCACCCCAAGGTGTTACTCGCCAAATCCGCATCCACCAGCGTGTCCCAAAACCACGCGGCGCCCTCTTGCCACGGTAGCCGCAGGTGCTTGACCAAGAACGAGGCGACCACCATGCGCACGCGGTTGTGCATCCACCCCGTGCGCCATAGCTGGCGCATGCCGGCATCCACAATGGGGTAACCGGTGAGGCCGCGCTGCCAGGCTTTAAGCTTGGTACCCTCCGGGTCTTGAGCCCACGGGAAGTGCGCGAACTCCGCGCGCAGAGGATCCTGCGGCGTGTGCGGAAAATGAAAGAGCAGGTGATACCCAAAATCGCGCCAGCCGACCTCGGTAAGAAAGCGGCGTGGGCCGGGGCCGTCGAGCGCTAAACCTTCGGCACGACATTGCGCCTCCACCGCCGCCCAAATTTGACGCGGGCTGATTTCGCCGAAGTGGAGCCAGGGCGACATTTTGGAGGTACCGTCTTCACCGGGGAGGTCACGCGTGTCGTTGTATTCAGACAGAGCGCGACCCACGAAGTACGCCAGCCGCTCGGCCGCGCCCGCTTCACCGGGTTGCCACTGCGCGGCAAACTCTGTGTCCCACGGGATCGTGGGCCGCAAAGACAAATCGACCAGGGGCAGCGAGGCAGGCCACGTTGAAGGCGCGGGTAGGGTCTGCGCGGTGAACGCAACGGGGGTCACGATTTGCTCTAACCGCTCATGGGCGAGGCAGTGTTTCCAAAACGGGGTGAACACCTGAAACGGTTTGCCCATTTTGTTGGTGATGGTATGCGGTTCAAAGAGCAGCGACCCATTAAAGCTTTTGGTCTCGACGCCGAGGGAGACTAAGTCTTTTTTGATGCGCTCATCGCGCGCGCGGATCACAGGTTCATACCGACGGTTCCAAAACACAGCCGACGCGCCGGTCTCTTTGACCAAATGGGACAACGTGGCCTGAGAATCGCCGCGCGCAATCACGAGGCGCGAGCCGCGCTGTTCCAGATCAGCGGCGAGTGAGGCTAAAGCATGGTGCAACCACCACCGCGACGCGCCTCCCATAGACCACATGCCTTCGGACGCGTCGTCGAAGATGTAAACCGGAATGACGGCGCCGCCCGTGCGGGTGGCATGCTCCAGCGCAGCGGCCAGCGCGGGGTTGTCGTGCAGGCGGAGGTCTTGGCGGAACCAAAGGAGAGTGGGTTTCATGGAAACGGCACAGTAGCAACGTCAGTGATCGGAGCGCGGATTAAAACGGTCAATCTGTTCGGTTGGCCGAGAGTATGAGGTGTAGTGCGGCGCGACGCCCGCAGTACCCCCGGTTTTTGGTGCCACACGGGTTGAACTCCTCGCCACGAGACTCTCCTGAATTTACCGCAAAATGACCTGATGGGGTGGTGGCGCGGACACAAAAAAGGGACGAAGCCGAGCCTCGTCCCTTTTGGTTACGGTGTCTACGAATGAACCTTAAGACTCGTAGTCTTCAATCGGCGGGCAGGAGCAGTGCAGGTTCTTGTCGCCGTAGGCGTTGTTCAAACGACCCACCGTAGGCCAGAACTTGTTCGCGCGCACCCACGCCAGCGGGTAAGCCGCGGCCTCGCGCCCGTACACATGCGTCCACGTATCCGCGCAAATTTCTTCGGCGGTGTGCGGGGCCATCTTGAGCACGTTGTCGACCTTGTCGGCGCGGCCTTCTTCGATCGCGCGAATCTCTGCGCGGATGGCGATGAGCGCGTCGCAGAAGCGATCGAGCTCGGCCTTGGGTTCCGATTCGGTCGGTTCGATCATGAGCGTGCCCGCCACCGGGAACGACACCGTCGGCGCGTGAAACCCGTAGTCCATCAAACGCTTGGCGATGTCTTCCACCTCGACGCCAGCCGTCGCCTTAAAGGCGCGGCAGTCGGCGATCAATTCGTGTGCGACCGTACCATGTTCGCCGACATACAGAATCGGGTAGTGCGCCTCAATGCGCGCCTTGATGTAGTTCGCGTTCAAGATGGCCATCTCGGTGGCGCGCGTCAGCTCGCAGCCGCCCATAAGGCGAATGTACGCCCACGAAATGGTGAGAATGCTCGCGCTGCCAAACGGTGCGGCCGATACAGCGGGAATCGCACGCGCGCCCCCCGCTTTAACCAGCGGATGCCCGGGCAAGAACGGCGCCAGGTGGGCCGCCACACAAATGGGGCCCATGCCCGGGCCGCCACCGCCGTGCGGGATGCAGAAGGTTTTATGCAGGTTGATGTGACACACATCGGCGCCGATGCGACCCGGTGCCGTGAGGCCTACCTGAGCGTTCAGGTTCGCGCCATCCATATACACCTGCCCGCCATTGTCGTGCACGATCGCGCAGGCATCCACGATACCGGCTTCGAACACGCCGTGCGTCGACGGGTAGGTGATCATCGCGCACGCCAAATCGTCTTTGTGTTCTTCGGCGAGGCGCTTCCAGTCGGCAAGGTCGATGTTGCCCTTCTCGTCACAGCGCGACACCACAACCTTCATGCCGGCCATGGCCGCGCTGGCGGGGTTGGTACCGTGCGCCGAGGAAGGAATCAGACACACATGGCGGTGGGCGTGACCGCGGTCTTTTTGATACGCGCGAATCACGAGCAGCCCCGCGTATTCGCCTTGCGAACCCGCGTTGGGCTGCAGCGACACGCCCGGCAATTGAGTGACCGTCGCGAGGTCGCGCGAGAGTTCGTCGAACACGCGATGGTAGCCCTTGGCTTGCGCGGCCGGCACGAACGGGTGCAGTTCTGAAAAGCCCGGCCAGGTCAGCGGCATCATTTCGGCCGTGGCATTGAGCTTCATCGTGCATGAACCCAGCGGGATCATCGACGTGGTGAGCGACAGATCTTTTTTCTCAAGCGAACGGATGTAGCGGAGCATTTCATGCTCGCTGTGGTGCGTGTTGAACACCGGGTGCGTGAGAAACTCAGACGTACGGCGCACGGAGGCCGGCAAGCCGTCATCCAAACTTTCAGACAAGGCGCGCAAGCCCGCGGCATCCACAACTTTGGCGCCGAGCGCTTCGGCAAACAAGCCCGAGACAAGGCGCACCGTCTCAAGCGTCCACGTTTCATCCACGCTGAGGCCGAGCGACCCGTCGGCGTGATACCGCAGGTTCACGCGGGCGGCTTCAGCCTCGGCGCGCAGGGCGGCAATGGCCGCGCCCTTACCCGGCAGCGACACGTGCAACGTGTCGAAGTAGGCCGCGTCATGCACCGTACAACCCATGCCGCTCAAGCTCGCTGCCAGCACGCGCGCTTGCGCGTGCACGCGGCGGGCGATCCGGCGCACGCCTTCGGGCCCATGATAGACCGCGTAAAACCCGGCCATCACCGCGAGCAACACCTGCGCGGTGCAAATGTTGCTGGTGGCCTTCTCGCGGCGGATGTGTTGCTCGCGCGTTTGCAGCGCCATGCGCAGCGCACGCTTGCCATGCCGGTCGACCGACACGCCGATGATGCGGCCCGGCATGTGACGCTTGTAAAAATCTTTGGCCGCAAGGAACGCCGCGTGCGGCCCGCCGAAACCCATGGGCACGCCAAAGCGCTGTGCCGAACCGAAGGCCACATCCGCGCCGAGCTCGCCGGGCGATTTGAGAAGCGTGAGGGCGAGCAAGTCGGTCGCCACGGCGACCGACAGCCCCGCCGCCTTGGCCGATGCGATCAAGGCGGCGGGGTCGGCGGCGGCCCCAAACGTGTCGGGGTATTGAAGGAGCAGACCAAATGCCGTCGAGGCGGAAGACGCCACCGTGGCGGCGGCGTCGGCAATGATCAATTCGATGCCGAGCGGTTCAGCGCGCGTTTGCAACACGGCGATGGTTTGCGGGTGGCAACGATTCGACACGATAAACGCGCGCCGCGCGCTGTCTTCGCGTAAGCTAAACAACATGCCCATCGCCTCGGCAGCCGCCGTGCCTTCATCGAGCAGCGACGCGTTGGTGATCTCCATGCCCGTCAGGTCGAGCACGGCGGTTTGATAATTCAAAAGCGCTTCAAGCCGCCCTTGCGCGATCTCGGCTTGGTACGGCGTATACTGGGTGTACCATCCCGGATTCTCCAACACATTACGCTGAATCACCGGAGGTGTAATGGTCCCGTAATACCCGGTGCCCAAACACGACAACCACCGTTCATTCTCCTCAGACACCTCGCGTGCTACGCGTAAAAAATCGGTCTCACCCGCGACAGCGGGGATCTTATCAATGCCATCGATGCGGATGTTCGCGGGCACCGTGCGTTCGATCAACGTCTTCAGATCGGGTGCACCGACCGCCTTGAGCATGGCCGCGGTTTCAGCCGCGTCGGGGGCGATATGGCGGGACGAAAAGGACTCGGACGCTTCAAGGGCAACACGCAAAGATTCGGACATCTGGTTTCCAATAAAACGAGGGAAAAACCGGTAAAACGTTGGGGCAAAAATAGAATTTGGGGGGTGATCTGGCGCGGTAAACCGGGCGTGGCGGCGCCTGTAAACCGTTCGATTTTGCCAATGCGCCCTTCCCATTCTGCCCTCATCTTTCAAGTTTCAACTTTTAACCATCAAAATCGGTCGACCGGAACTTCATGCAGCCCTTTCTCCCCATGCTGGCCTTCGCGTTTGCGACAAGCATTACCCCGGGCCCGAATAACACCATGGTGATGATGGCGGCCGCCAATTGGGGGTTTCGCGCCAGCCTTCCGGTTTTTTTTGGGGTGGTCAGCGGCTTTTTGATGATGACGTTTGCGGTTGGCCTCGGCTTAGGCGGGTTATTTGCCGCCTGGCCCTTGGCTCATACCGTTTTAAAGTGGGTGTGTTTTGGCTGGCTCCTCGTGCTGGCGTGGAAGATCGCCCGCGCGGGGCGCGTGACCACGAGCGGGAACGCCGCCGATCGCCCGTTGTCGTTCTTTCAGATCGTGGCGTTTCAGTGGGTGAACCCTAAAGCCTGGATGATGGCCATAGGCGCGATCGCGCTTTTTGTGCCGGTGGGTTCCGATTCGCTGGTGCCGGTTTTACGCGTGCTGCTCGCTTTTATTGTGGCTGGTGCACCGTGCGTGCTCGTTTGGGCTTTATGTGGCGTGTGGATCTCTCGGTTTTTAACCAGCCCGCGACGCGTCACGATTTTCAATGCCAGTATGGCGATTCTGCTGGTGGTGTCGATGATTCCGACCTTGTTCTGAATCCGCCCCTCGATTGTTATTTTCTCCCTCTCTCATTGAACGATCACGTTGTCGGGCCGTGTTTTGCGGCAGTTTTACGAAAGAAAATCATCATGGGTATTCGCGTTGCCATCATGGGCGCCACCGGAGCGGTGGGCCAGGAATTTCTCACCTTGTTGCGCGAGCGCAACTTCCCCATTTCAGAGTTGCGCCTGTTGGCCTCAAGCCGTTCGGCCGGCAAAACCATGCGCTTTGGCGATGACACCCTCACGGTGCAAGAGCTGACGCACGATTCGTTCGAAGGCATTGATTTGGTGTTGGCCTCGGCCGGCGGTTCACTCTCCAAAGAGTTTGCCCCCTCGGCAGTCAAGGCGGGCGCGGTGGTGGTGGACAACACGTCGTACTTCCGCATGCACCCCGATGTGCCCTTGGTGATCCCTGAGATCAACCCCGAGGCCATTTTAACGCACAAGGGCATCATCGCCAATCCGAACTGCTCGACCATCATTATGTGCTTGCCCCTGTGGCCGCTGCACAAGCGCTACGGCATCAAGCGCGTGGTGGTATCGACCTATCAGGCCGCCAGCGGCGCAGGCGCCGTGGCCATGCAGGAGCTGGTCGAC
>JBIIWL010000093.1:0-7082 GCA_044338885.1 Fibrobacteria bacterium | reverse complement strand
CTTCGTTAGAGGCAACGACCGAATGGGTCGTGGTGGATTGCACGGCGGTCGGCATGCCTGAAATCACACCGGTCAGCGTATCGAAATTGAGGCCGGATGGCAGCGGCGGTGTTATCGAAAAGACTGAAACCACGCCGCCGTAATTTGGCGTGATCGTGGGAACGCTCAGGCCATTCCCGAAGACAAATGGACTGCCGCTGTAGAAAAAACCTGACGGCGCCGCCGGGCGGAGTTTGAGGATCGCCCCGTCTGTGCCGGCGATGAAAATGCGACCACCGGGAGCCTTAACCGTTGCATTCAGAGAATGAGTGGTGGGCAGGATCGATTGGAAGGTCCAAGAGGAACCGCTATCGGATGTGGTGGCAACTGTTCCGGTATTTGTGACGATGTAAGCACTCGCGGCGGATGCAGCTGCAATACCACGAAATTGTGATCCCGATTCACTCAGGTTATTGATGTTGCTCCAAGTTGATCCGCCATTTGTGGTCCGATGAATTCCTGTTGTGCGTACCAGGAAGGCTCGGGATGTATCGATCACGCTCAGACCCACGATGTTGCTAAGGCTAGATCCCGACTGAGTGGTCCACGTTTTACCGCTATCGATCGTTTTACGTACCGCGCTGCCCCCCACCACCCAGCCGATGGCGGGGGTGGCAAAGGCGATAGAGGTAAAGTTCTGGGTGGTGGACGTCAGCGTTGGCGTCGTCCAGGTGGCTCCGCCATCGACGGTCATGCGAACCAGACCACCGGCGCCGGCCACAAAGCCACGTTCGGTCGTGTGAAAATACACCGCGTTGAGGTTGCTTGTTGTACCCGAGGTGAGCGGGTTCCAGCTTTGCCCGCCATCGGTGGTTTTGAGCACCAAGCCGCTGGGTCCCGCCACATACCCGGTGGTAGCGGTTGGGAAGTGGACGGCGTTGAGAGTTGAGGTCGTTCCCGTGGCCAAGGCGGACCAATTGGAACCAAGGTCCGTAGATTTCAACACGGTTCCATTATTTGCCGAAGCATAGCCGATGGCGGCCGTTGGAAAGCTCATGCCGGTGACGCTCACGGCCACACCGGAGGACAACGCGGTCCAAGTGACACCTGCGTTAAACGACCTCAGGATACGGCCTGTGGTGCCGACGCTCCACAGAGTGTCGTTGACCACCGCGACGGCGCGCAGAGAGGCCGTGCCGCTGGTGGTTGCCGTCCACGATGTGCCGCCATTTGTGGTTCGCAGCAGCACGCCGCTATCACCGACGGCCCAGCCCTTGGTCGTCGTGGAAAATTGAACCGTTGATAAGGACTGATTGGTGCCGCTGGTGCGCGGCGTCCAGGAAAATCCGCCGTCGGTGGTGTAGAGCATGAGGCCACCAGCTCCGACGACCCAGCCGGTTTCGGTGTCGGAAAAGTGTACGCTGCGGAGGTCGCTCGTGGTACCGCTTGTGAGGGCGAACCAACTGATGCCGCCATCCACCGTCTTATAAATGACCCCGCCCAAGCCGACCGCATACCCGACGAAGCTATCGACAATCCGCACCGCGGTGAATCGCGCATTTGTATAGGTGTCGTTGGTCCATGTGGTTCCGCCGTTTGTGGTACGGAGGATGACCCCGGTGGTCCCCGTATAACCCACCGCCCATCCGTTGCTCGAGTTCAGAAAATGAACGGCCTTCAGGTCTTGGGTCACTCCGCTGGTTTGTGCGGTCCAGGTGTTGCCGAGCGATGTGGCTTTAAGAATCGTACCGCCTGAGCCCACGGCCCACCCGGCGTTCAAGATGCTGAACCAGACGCCTTCGAGGTTCGCGGTGGTTTGTAGACCCGCAAATTGGACCCAAGTATTACCGCCGTTGCCAGTGCGAAAAATCGACCCGTTGTTGCCAACCGCCCAACCGGTTGTGGTCTGAGAAACCGGGAAGTGCACGGCGTTCAGATTCATGAGGGTTGGTTTTGGGTTTTGCCAGAGCCACGCGTCCTGGGAGCGGGCCGTAGAAACCAACCCGAGGGCGAGGAGAGAGGCGAGCACAACGTTTTTCATGGGGCCGATTCCGGGGGTCAATACAGTGAGCGCATATTTTGCGGTTCGCTAATTTAATCCGGCGATCAATTCGAAGCATGGCGTCTTTACTGGGGACGCGTTTTTTGGAAAAATAAGCGACATTTCGATGGCGTTTCGCCAAAAAAATGGTGTTAAAACACGGAATTAGGGCGTAAGCTGCCAGTCGATCGGGGCTTGGCCGAGGTTTTGCAACCACGCGTTCGCCTTAGAAAAATGGCGGCACCCCAAAAACCCGGTATGAGCCGAAAAGGGTGAGGGGTGCGGCGCCGCGAGTACGAGGTGACGTGACTCATCGATGAGCGCACGTTTGGCTTGCGCATGGCGGCCCCATAACATGAACACAAGGCCCTCACGTGAGCCTGACAAGGCCTTGACCGCGGCCGTGGTGAAATCTTCCCACCCTCGCTTTTGGTGCGATCCCGGGAGACCGGCCCGCACGGTGAGGCAAGTGTTGAGCAGGAAGACTCCTTGGTTGGCCCACGCTTCCAAATAGCCATGTGATGGAATTGTGAATCCTGTGTCGGCGTGTAATTCCTTAAACATGTTCTGCAGGCTGGGGGGCGGTCGAACGCCTCGTTGTACCGAGAAACTCAGACCGTGTGCTTGGCCTGCACCGTGGTAGGGGTCTTGACCCAAGATGACCACCTTGACCGTGTCGAACGGAGTGTGGTTAAAGGCGTTGAAGATCAAGGGGGCGGGCGGGTAGACCGTGGTGCCCGCACGTTCTTCTTCAAGAAGAAATTGCTGGAGGGCCATGAAATAATCTTTGCCGAATTCGTCGGCCATCACACGCTTCCAGGAGTCCTCGATTTGTGGATCGATCGTCATCCTCGCGTCGCGCGGGCTTTCTGGGTGAACCGCCGTCATGCCCACCGTCGTGTGGAGGAACGGTACGATCGATAAGCTTCACCGAAGCACTTTTCCAGAACGGCCTCCTCGTGCGCGATCACAAAACGGTTCATGGTCAGAATCAGCACCGGGAAAAGGATGAGCGGCCACCACGAGTTGATTAAGCAGCCAAGCCCCAAGTAAACCCATGCAAAGGAGAGATAGATCGGGTTGCGACTACGGCGGTAAGGGCCGGTGGTGACCAATGCACGCGGCGTCGCATAGGCCTTCATGGTCGTGCGCGCTTTCCGAAGCGCGAAAATCGCGGTGAGGAATATCATAATGCCACCAAGGGAAAGCCACAGCGCCGGAATCAGGTGCAATGCCCCCGGGAGAAACGTCAGAGGAATCATTCCATGCAGTGAGAGTGCCACGGCATAGGTGACCACGACGATCAAAGCAGGTGTGAGGGGCGAAAGTGGTGTTGGAGCGGATTTAGTCATACCGTCAACTTAATAATCGCGCTTTGAATCCCTCGCGAAACAATTCAGCAATAAGCCATCGAGATTACCACCTCAGACATGGTTTGATCGTCGCGATGCAACGATCTGCACACAGGTTGGCAACAATCGGGTTCTAAGTCTCCCGCTTTCACGCAACACAGTCATGATTAAATCGAAATGATCACACGCACAAGGGGAGAGAGCATATGAATTGGTCTAAAGTATTTGGGGTCATGGGAATGGCATGGGCGGGCGCCTTCGCGCAGCTGCAACCGGGTGATGTCATGTTGACCGGATTTAATGCCGATGCCGCCAACGGCGAGAGCATCGCCTTGGTGGTGCTGAAGGATATCCCAGCGAACGATACCTTACGGTTCTGTGACTCCGAATGGACCGGTAGTGCATTCGGCGCCGACGAAGGCGTATTCTCATGGGTGAACACGGCACCGACGCCCGCTGGTACGATCATCCGTATCGATTCCATCTCGAGTGGCACGACCACCGCCTCGGTGGGCACCATTATTCCGTCACTCGACAGTTCGGGTGGTATCGGTAATTCCGACGAAGCCTATTTCGTGTTCCAGGGCTCGGGCACCCGCGTGCCGACGACGTTCTTAACCGCCGTGGCCACGCGCTCCACGTCGTTCGGATCCTTGACCGGCACCGGCCTGACCTTGGGAACTTCCGCCGTTGTGTTCCGCACCGATATCGACGTGGCAGCCTACGTTGGCCCACGCACGGGCCTTACAAAGGCTGGGTATCAAACCGCACTCGCTGACACGGCAAATTGGATCTTCCAAGATGGGAGCGGGAACGAAGGTGCCGACGCAATCCTTCCTGACGTTCCGTTTAATAACACGGCCTTCAGCTTCGCTACAGTATCGGTTGCTGATTCGGTGAAGCCGACCGTTTCCAGTGTGGTCGTGACCAGTGCCACGGTACTTGACGTCACTTTTTCAGAACCGATCGATTCCACCATTGCCGTTACCCTCGCCAACTATAACCTGACCCCGACCTCTAGCATCACTGCGGCGTCTTACAATAAGGCGCAACGCAAAGTCACGTTGACTCACGCCGCCTTCACGCCGGGGACGACTTACACGCTCCAGGTGTCGGGCATCAAGGATACGGCCAACAACACAATGTTGCCCTACTCGAACGCCGCCCTGGTGTTCAATGCGCCGGTCCCCGTGGTTTCTTTCAATGCCGATTACATGTCGGTCCGCGAAAACGCGGGTACGATTCAGGTGCGGATCAACGCCTCGGTCACGCCCTCAGACACAGCGCGCGTGGGCATCCGGATCCTTTCGGTCGGCACCGCAGTGGCCACCACCGACTATACCCTAGCCAATCACACTTTCGTGTGGCCCAAGGATTCCGTCGGCCCGCGCTATTTAAACATCCCGGTGGTCAACAATGCCACCCCCAACACTGACAAATACTTTGTCATCGAATTACACAACCCCGTGAATGCCACGCTGGGTTCGAAAACACGCTTTTCGACCTATATCCTCGATGATGAAAACAACGCGCCGGTGGCCAGCAACGAGCTCGATCTGCGCTTTGTCAGCAGCTACCGTGTCGATACCACAAGCGGTGCATCGGCCGAAATTTTGGCCCATGATCCAGTCTCTCAACGTTTGTTCGTGATGAACTCGACGCGCGACAGACTCGAAATCTTGAACTTCCGCAACCCGCGTGCGATCACTAAAGTTTCGACGATCGACCTGCTGGCCTTTGGTACGGGCGGCACCTCGGTCGCCGTGCACAACGGCCTTGTGGCCGTGGCCATCGACACCTCGGCCTTTCAGCCCGGTAAGATCGTATTCCTCGACACCAACGGCGTGATCAAAAAAAGCGTCAAGGTTGGGAGCTTACCCGATATGGTGACGTTCACACCGGATGGCCGTTATGTGCTGGTCGCCAACGAAGGTCAGCCGAGCAACGACTACCTCACCGACCCTGAAGGCAGCGTATCGATCATCGACATGCGGGGCGGCATCGACTCGGTCTCACAAGCCCGTGTGACCACGGCAGGGTTCACCGCCTTCAATGGTCAAGAAGCCACGCTGCGCGCTGGCGGCGCCCGCATTTTCGGCCTCAACGCCACGGTGGCGAAGGACCTTGAGCCTGAGTACATCGCCGTGTCTGATGATTCGAAACTCGCCTGGGTGACCTTACAGGAGAACAACATCATCGCGCGCCTGGATTTACAGACCAAAACCTTCACGAACCTCTTCCCGCTCGGCATGAAAGATCACAGCGTACCGCGCAACGCGCTCGACGCATCCGATCAACTCGATTCGATTTTCATGGGCACCTGGCCGGTCAAGGGCGTCTACATGCCCGACGCGATCGCCTCACTCAAAGTGGGTGACAGCACCTACTTGTTTACGGCCAACGAAGGCGACGCGCGTGAATACACAGCGCTGACGGAGGATATCCGCGTTAGTTCATCGGCTTACCTGCTCGATACGATCGTCTTCCCCAACTACGCCAATCTCAAGCTCAACACCAACATCGGACGCCTGTCCGTCAGCCCTCTCACAGGCGACACGGATAACGACGGACGCATGGAAGAAATTCACGTGCTCGGTGCCCGGTCCTTCAGCGTGTGGAATGGCGCAACCGGTGCCCAGGTGTGGGATAGCGGTGACGAACTCGAACGCATCACGGCTGCCGATGCCACCTACCGTTCAATTTTCAATGCGAGCAATGACAACGCCACGCGGAAAAACCGGAGTGACAACAAAGGCCCCGAGCCCGAAGGCATCACTATCGGTAAGGTGGGATCGAAGCACTATGCCTTTATCGCGCTCGAGCGTATCGGTGGCGTGGTCGCCTACGATGTGACCAACCCGCGCGCCCCGCGCTATGTGGCCTGGGCCAACAATCGGACCACCAATGCACTCGGTGGCGATTTGGGTTCGGAAGGCATCATCTACATCACCAAATCACAAAGCCCTAAAGACACCGCCTACGTTCTCTTGGCGAATGAAGTAAGCGCCACGGTCAGCGTTTATTCACTGCGTGATACGACCTCTGGCACCGTCATTGTTGCGCGGGGCGCTGAGGCCTTAACTCAGGGTCGTGTGAATGTCCGTCACGTGCCGGGTCAGGCTGCGGCCTACTTCGATCGCCCGACCGACTTCAAGTTGACGAATGCCCGTGGCCAGGTCCTGCGTTCGGGAACTCAAGCGCCGTGGGTCGACCTTGCAGGGCTCAAGCGTGGTCGGTACTTCCTCTCAATGCTGGGCGCACCCGCCGTGTCGTTGGATGTGGGCCAGTAAAGAAGCACGATCCGGGTTCGGGCCTTAAAGCACGAAACCGTCCCGGTTCTTTAAAAACCGTCTCCTCCGGGGGGCGGTTTTTTTGTTTACAGCGACCAAAAAAAACTTTGAAAAGAGCGGCCCATTTGGGGGGGTGAGCGCGTCTCAGGGTTTTGCGCCGGGCTGGGATTGTATCCACACCACGGCGCGGGAGGCCTGTATGTTTCGAAGTTTGATGCCACGGTGTGTGTCTGTGCTGCGCCGCATCGCCCTCTATGCGGAGGACGTTGTGATTCCGCCGGTATGTGGCCATTGTGCCGCCCGCCGCTACGCGCGCACACCGTTGTGTCGATCCTGTCTTCGTACGGTGTACACCGCGCGGTTCGAAGAAGATGAGGTGGTCACCGGCCTGCCGTGGGTGCGTGCGATTTACAAGCTGAC
>JBIIWL010000091.1:0-7192 GCA_044338885.1 Fibrobacteria bacterium | reverse complement strand
GCCACGGTTGAAGAAGGTCCCGATTGGATCGCTATCGACCCACCTGCCCAGCTCACGCCGAACGCTGTGATCGACACCTACGATGACCACCGTATGGCCATGTGTTTCTCACTCGTCACGTTGGGCCCCAAGGGTGTGCCTGTGACGATCAACGACCCCGGTTGTGTGCGCAAAACCTACCCCGGCTACTGGACCGAATTCGCGCGCATGACGGGGGCGGGCTCAAAAGATGAAATCTGAAATCAGAAAGATGAAAGGGAGAACAGGGTCAAATCAAACGCCATGGGGCCTTGTAATTCTTTCATGTTTCATCTTTCATGTTTCAGGTTTCTTCAGCCCAATTTCGGCCGCGCCGCGCATCGGCCCTGCGTCCTCCTTCGCAGACTCGGTCTTTGAATCGGCGGCGCCTGCGCCGCGCGTTGTGGCGACCCCACCGGGCCCTTCCTCGCCCTTACTGTTGCGTGACTTGCTCGGTTATCGCGACGCCGTGGGCGTCGGCGGCAACCTCGCCATTTCGGTCTACTCGGTCAAACACCAGCGGTTTGAGGCCCAGTGGAACGACAGCGTCTACTTTGTACCCGCCTCCACGCTCAAACTTGTCGTCACCGCCGCCGCACTCGATCTGTTGCCGCCCGACGCCGGGCCGCATACCACACTCGAGGCCGCCGGCACCGTGCGTGGCAAAACCCTCTATGGAGAACTACGCCTCATCGGCGGCGGCGACCCGAACATCTCCGACCGATTTTACCCCGATGCCGTCACGCCGTTGCTCGCGTGGGCCGACAGCCTCAAAGCCCGCGGCATCGATACGGTGCGCGGTCGCGTCACGGCGTCGGAAGATTACTTCGTAGGCCCGCGCCGCCCCGTCTCCTGGGCCGCACGCCACTTCGACACCTGGTACGGCGCCGAAGTCTCTGCGCTCTCATATAACGACAACACGTTTGAACTCACCGTTGGCCCAGGGTCCGGTGTGGGGGCAAAGCCCGCGCTTTCATTCAACCCAAACGTCGGCCACGTCCGCGTCATCAATAACGCCCGCACGGTGAGCGGTCGTGGCGTCGCCCTCTCGGCCACCCAACACCCGACCGAAAGCATCGTCACCCTCTCGGGCCGCATTGGCGTCAATGCTGGGTCGCGCACCTGGCTCATGCCGGTGCGGCAGCCTGCGGAATTTTTCCGGGCCGGGTTCCTCACCGCGCTGCGCCAGCGCGGGATCGTGGTCGTCGACCAACCGCTCACCGGCAAGACGCACCCCACGTTGTACACCTTGCGGTTTAGCGCCGCCCCCTTCGCATCGCTCATCGACGAAATCAACCAGCGCAGTCAAAACTTGCATGCCGAACTTTTGCTCCGCCACATCGGTAAACACGTCAAAGGCGAGGGCAGCGATCGTGCAGGCCTAGCCGCCGAAAAAGAATTCGTCGCCAGGCTGGGGCTAAACCCTGCGGCCTTTGATGTGCAAGATGCGTCGGGTCTCTCGCATAAAAACCGCATCGAACCGCACGCCATGGCGCTGCTGCTCGCGCGCATGGCCCGCCACCGAGAACGGCGCGACTACTTCCTCTCGCTCGCGCAGCCCGGCCTCGACGGGGCCACCGGCAAACGCCTGCGCGACTATACCGGCAGCGGTCTCATCCGCTATAAAACCGGGTCGCTCAACGGGGTCGCCGCGCTCGCCGGCTATACCTTTGGAGCCGATGGCGACACCTTGGCCGTCGTGCTCATCAATAACGGTGAGGGCGGTGCCGAGGCCTCGGCCATGCTCGACTCGTTGTTCACGCGCACAACCCAGTGGTTCAACAAAGAACGGCCCGCCGCCGTCGAGGCCTACAGCCTGCTCGCCCGGCCCGACGCACCGGCCATGGCGTCGCTCGCCTCCACAGGCCCGGCGCGCACGGCGGCCTACACGGCGCGACTCCGCTACTTCTCCGAAGCCCTTAAAGGCCTACCCTATCACCTCGGCCCCACCGGTGAGGGCCGCTACGGCGCCATCGACCCGCAACCCATCGTCGACCTAGCGCGCATGGATTGCGTCACCTACATCGAGAACGTACTCGGCCTCGCGCGTGCGCGGCGCGCCGCCGACCTCACCGCCACCATCGTGCCCATTCGCTACCGCGAGGCCCGCATCGATTATCAAACCCGCAACCACTATTTCGTGGGCGAATGGCTCACGTACAACCCGCGCGATTTCCGCGTGCTGCCTCTCCCCGGCGACACCGTATTCCACAAAACCCTCACGCGGAGCAAACTATTAGCCGGCAAAGGCATCGCCGGTGAAAACATCACCGCCACCTTACGCTACCTCCCGTTTGATAAAGCCTTGGCGCTAGCCCGCAATTGGACCCTCGGTGATCGGTTTTTGGGAGTGGCGTTCATGACGGGTATCGAAGGTCTTGACGCGACTCACACCGGGTTCGTCGATGCGCGCCCCGCCGTTCGCAATGGTCGTCCGGTTTTGCGCCACGCGAGTCAATTACGCGGCGCGGTCACCGATCAAGATTTTGCTGAATACCTCGAAACGCGCCGGGGCAAATGTACGGGTGTGCTTTTCTTCGAATTCCTGACGCCTGCCGCGCCCTGAAGACTTATTTTATCCCCTGTGCCGCACACGAGTAAAGACCAATTCGCCCTCGCTCAGGCCCGATACGGGGAGTTCCTGAAGCGCAACAAGATGTTCCTCACCAAAGAGCGAACCGCCCTCCTCGAATTCATTTTCGCACAAAAGGGTCACTTCAGCGCCGACGAACTTCTGTACGAAATGCAGCGTACCGGCCTTAAGGCCTCCCGCGCCACCCTCTATCGCACGCTGAGCCAATTGGTGGAGGCCGCCGTCCTCTCCGAATCCGACTTTGGGCACGGCCATACCCATTACGAAATTGACATGGACGACACCCCGCACGTCCACCTGGTCTCGCTCGACCACGACGAAGTCCGTGAGGTCACCAACGACAAACTGGTCGCCGCCTTCGCCGAAATCCTTCGTAAAGAAGGCTTCTCCCCCAAGCGCTTCAACCTGCAAATCTTCGGGTCGTTCATAGCCAAAAAGAAAGCCTGAACAAGGTGTGATTTTTGGGGGGTGGATTGTGTACCTCCGGGTGCGCTGACCTCCGAGACCTAAGGCCTCACCGCCCGCGCCTCACACAAAAAAGACCCCGGTTGCCCGAGGTCTTTTTTGATTCAGCAATCACGAGTTGGGAGCGCCTCGCACAGTCATCAAGGATAAAGCGCGCTGCGCCCTTTCAATATTTTCAGCGCGGATTCGTCACGTTCGGTGGACTGCTTGCCAAGTGAAAATCCTTCATCCTCCATGACTCCGATTCCTTCGAAGAATCCAGAGTTGAAAATGCAGCTGTAAAACTCCGAGAGATCGGCCCGAACCGCGAAATCGGAACACTGGGTATTTGAGGTCACGCCTCCGAAGGCGGTTGTGAGAGTACAGATTGTGGTGTCGTACTGAAACTTGACGGAAAACAACTGATTCTCGCTCGTGGACGATACCGTCGCGATCGTATTCTGCTCCGTGTTCCGGATCTTCGCGACGCCGCACCCCATGCTCACAGAATCGAGTCCTGATGCGAACGTGTCCCCCATAATGTTTCGAGCGTAGTTTCTGGCCATGCAAAACTGACCTGAAAGGGACGACCGCACCTGGGTTGAGTTGATCGTCGTGACGAGGTTCAGGTTTTCGTAGGAGCCGTCTCCGGGGTCGGCGTCCACGCAATCGCCTTGTATTTCACAAATCTCGTATTCCTCGAGGCAGGCGTCCGACCGATAGGCCGCAGGGAGTTTCGTTTCGTTGAATGAATTCGAAGTCCACTTTCCGAAGATGCTCGTGGACGTTCCGGTATACGTCGAAGCCCAGCAGTCGCGCTGTGCCCAGAGGTAAAGAGTCCCTCCCGAAATGACATAGCGGGAGGAGTCACGCTCCAGGGTCTGTTTCGGGTTGGGCAATACATCTAAGGTGTCACCCCAACATGTGTATTCGCGGACATCCACGACCATGAGGCCCGGTGTCGTGCCTTGCGGAGCGACATGAGCCACCACGTCGCCTTCGGAGAAGAACGAAAACCCGTTGCCTGAATCATCCTCATCGTCTGTGCCCAGGCACGATGTAAAGCCCACCAAGGCGGCCAGCGCCACCATGGTCGCCAAGCCCGCGCGTAACGATCGATCAAATTTTGCTGCCGTCATAGGATCTCCCCCACGCACACAAGCGTGATCTCCCCGTTAATCTATCGCCAAAAGCGACATTTATCACATCATAACCCAAAATTCTCGGCAAAAAAAAGACCCCGGTCGCCCGGGGTCTTCTTGAACTGACTGAAGGTCAGAATTAACGCGAGTAGTATTCGACGATGTGCTGCTCGGAGAGCTTCACCGGAATCTGATCGCGGAGAGGCTTGGCGATAAGGCGGCCTTCCATCTTGACCTTGTTGACTTCGTAGTACTCAGGCACCACGATGCTGCCCGAGTGGGTCAGCGCGTCCATGATCTGAGGATGCGACTTCGACTTCTCGTTGATCGAGATGACGTCGCCGATCTTGATGGCGTGGCTGGCGGTGTTGATGCGGCGGCCGTTGATGCTGAAGTGACCATGGGCCACATACTGGCGGGCGGCGTAAATCGTGCGGGCAAAGCCCATACGGTACAGAGCGGCATCAGCGCGGGTCTCGAGGAAGGCCAAAAGGGCCGTACCGGTGGACTCGTGCGATTGAGTGGCGCGTTCGTAGTAAGCGCGGAGCTGTACTTCGGGCACGTCATACATTGCTTTGAGGCGTTGCTTTTCGAGCAACTGCATCTTGTACGTGGAGGGGCTCTTCTTGCGCGCCAGACCATGCTGTCCGGGCGGGAAGGAACGACGCTCCATAACGCGAGCTGCCTTAGGCGTCAGGGCAATGCCCAGAGCGCGAGAAATTTTGACTTTGGGTCCTGCTGCCATGTAATCCTCGGTAATTCGGCGAGATTCCTCGAAACCCATCGACCTTGGTTCGATGTGAGTCGCTCCCGAGACCTTCTCGGGAACCCAATGGTCCCGGGAGTTTCCCGGGAATCCACAATTTGGGGGCTGACAAACCTAATTCCGTGGGCCCCACATTTCAACTAAGGCCCCATCAGAATCGTCCCCCACCTAAGGTGTCCCCCTCTCCAACTTGGTTGGAGAGGGGTTAGGGGTGAGGGTGGGAGGGCAAGCCGTATCCCCCTCTCCCGGTCCCTGAGCAGGAGGCCAACATTTGCCGTCCATTGTCGAAGGGCGGGAGAGGGCGCCCGGAGGCCCCAACCCTCCACCCCCCAATCCCTGCTTATATTTGCCAGTTCAGGCTTTAGCGAATGCCCAAATTTTGGAGGAATCATGGTCAACGACGAAATTTCCGTACTCGAACTCAGCGAAATTCTGGAAAAAGACCCGAATACCGCCTTGGTGGATGTTCGTGAACAGGAAGAATTCGACGAGGTCAATTTGGGTGGACAACTGGTGCCCCTGAGCGAATTCGAACAGCGCTGGAGCGAAGTCCCCAAGGACAAGACCGTGTACATCTACTGCCGCTCGGGCCGTCGCTCGCGCACGGCGCTGGAATACCTGAAGAAGCAGGGCTATACGAACGGGTTCAACGTCACCGGCGGCATTCTCGCCTGGCTGAACGAGGTCAATCCGAACGGAAGATAGCGGTCAGCGTTCAGCTGTCAGGGGTCAGGAACATTGTAATCGTCATTGTTTTGTTTCCTGATCGCTGATCACTGATGGCTGACGGCTGTTCTTGGTAATTTGGCCCTATGGAACTGACCTTAATGCTTTTGGCTGCCTTTGCAGGCGGCGTGATTTTGAACCTGATGCCGTGTGTGCTTCCGGTTCTCTCCCTTAAAATTTTCGACATCGTGCAGCGAGCGACCCTTCACAAGAAGGGCAAGGGCGGCGTGCTGGCCCATGGCCTCGCGTTTACGGCGGGTACGCTCGCCACCTTTTGGGCCTTGGCGGGTCTTCTCATTGTGCTGCGCTGGGGCGGGCAGGGTTTAGGTTGGGGCTACCAACTGCAATCACCGACGTTCCTCGTGGTATTGTGCGCGCTCTTCATGTTCTTCGCCTTGCATTTGTTCGGCGTGTTCGAAGTCGGCTACTTGTTCACGCGCATTCGCCGGGGGCATGAACAAGAAGGCCTGAGCGGTTCGTTCCTCGCAGGTGTGACGGCAACACTCGTGGCAACCCCGTGCACCGGGCCGTTCATGGGCACGGCCATGGCCTATGCGTTTACGCAAAACTCGTTTGTGGCCTTTGCCGTGTTCACCTCACTGGGTTTGGGCATGGCCTCCCCCTATCTGATCCTCTCGGCCTTCCCCGGGCTTGCGCGCTTCTTGCCGAAACCGGGCGCGTGGATGGAGCACTTAAAGCAGTTTATGGGGTTTCCCCTGCTGGCCACCGTGGTGTGGTTGGCCTGGGTGTTCGGACGTCAGACGGGCATCGACGCGATGGCGATGTTGCTGGTGCTGCTCGTCGCGGCAGGTTTGGCCGCTTGGGTATTGGGTAAGTGGATGGCCTTGCAGCATCCGGGGCATATCCGCATCACCGCCGCGCTGATCGCGATCGCGATTTTTGCACCGGCGCTCACCTGGGTGCTGTATGGTGTGCAGCATACGCCCGCTGTCGCCGCGGTGGTAAACAAGAGCGCACCGAGCGAAGGCGAAATCACCTCAGGGCCGGGCACGATGGTGTGGCGTCAGTTTACGCCCGAGGTGTTAGCCGCCTACCGCGCACAAGGTCGCGCGGTGTTTATCGACTTTACGGCGGATTGGTGCATTACGTGTAAGGTGAACGAGCGCGTGGCGCTCTCTAAGCCCGAGGTGTCGAAGGCGTTTGCGGACAAGAACATCGTCGCTCTCAAAGCCGACTGGACGAACTCGGATGAAATGATCACCAAAGCGCTTGATGGGTATGGCCGCAACAGCATTCCGCTGTATGTGTATTACCCCGCGGGTGGCGGTGACCACAAGCTGCTGCCGCAGGTGCTCACGCCGGGGATCGTAGTGAACGCGTTGTAGGGATCCATTGGTGGGGCGAATAATTCTTCGTCCCTACAACCATCACAATTCCCGGCGTTTTTTCATCGCGTCTTCAATTGAACCGGTATCCACTTCGACAGCGGCGTTTGGCTCTTCGCGGTGAACGCATTCAGCGGTACGAGGACGTTGGTCTCTG